>CABSMZ010000010.1 GCA_902478875.1 uncultured Collinsella sp. | reverse complement strand
CTCTCTCCGTCGTCGGCAGCGTCAGATGTGTATAAGAGACAGGTCCTGGACCATTATGGAGACGCTCATCGGCCTTTCGGGTCTTGCCTGCGCCCTGGTGATTTCGTTCTTCGCCTAGTTCGCGTAGCTAAGCATCTTTTGCCGAGGGCATCGCTCGGTACCCATTTACACCTGATTCATTAACCAACGATTGGTACAACCGTTCAAATCAAAAGAGGAGAGCATCATGGACGAGAAGACCAAGGCACAGATTCAGCAGGAGGCAGCCGACCTGGTTGCCAAGCTGCAGCCGCGTTCCGGCAAGTTTCGCACCATCAGCCCCGAGATGGACCCGCTGCGTCTGGGCTCTGGCTGGTCCATCGAGGATCTGGACAAGCCGCAGGTCATTATCGAGTCGACGTTCGGCGACTCGCACCCGGGTTCTGCCGGCCTGTTCGAGCTGGTCGAGGAGGTCCGTGCCGGCGTTGCCGAGGCTGGCGGTCATGGTGCCCGTTACTTCTGCACCGATATCTGCGACGGCGAGGCCCAGGGCCACGACGGCATTAACTACTCGCTGCCCAGTCGCGACATGATCGCCAACATGATCGAGATCCATGCCAAGGCCACCCCGTTCGACGCCGGCGTCTTTGTTGCCAGCTGCGATAAGGGCCTGCCTGCGAACCTTATGGCCATGGGCCGCATCAACATCCCCTCCATCGTCGTTACCGGCGGTGTCATGGATGCCGGTCCCGATCTGTTGACCCTGGAGCAGCTCGGCGCCATCTCGGCCCGCTATGAGCGCGGCGAGATTTCCCGCGAGGAGCTCGAGTTTGCCAAGCACAACGCATGCCCCAGCTGCGGCGCCTGCTCCTTTATGGGTACCGCCTCGACCATGCAGGTTACCGCCGAGGCCCTGGGCCTTATGCTCCCCGGCACGGCCCTGCTGCCCGCTACCAGCTCCGACCTGCGTGAGTTTGCGCGCGAGGCCGGCCGTCAGTCCGTGTGGCTCTCCGAGCACAACCTGTGTCCGCGCGACATCGTGACCAAGGAGTCCTTCGAGAACCTCATCATGGTCCACGGCGCCATCTCCGGTTCCACCAACTCGCTGCTGCACATTCCCGCGATCGCCCGCGAGTTTGGCATCGAGATGTCCGCCGACGATTTCGATCGCCTGCACCGTGGCGCCCACTACCTGCTCAACGTTCGCCCCGCAGGCGAGTGGCCGGCGCAGTTCTTCTACTATGCGGGCGGCGTGCCGCGCATCATGGAGGAGATCAAGTCGATGCTCCACCTCGACGTCATGACCGCCACCGGCAAGACTCTCGGCGAGAACCTCGAGGACCTCAAGAACAACGGTTACTACGAGAAGTGCGGTCGTTACCTTGAGAAGTGGAATCTCAAGCGCGAGGACATCATCCGTCCGTTTGACCAGGCCTTCGGCACCGACGGTTCCATCGCCATCCTCCACGGCAATCTTGCTCCCGAGGGCGCGGTCGTCAAGCACACCGTCGTTCCGCGCGAGATGTTCCAGGCTACGCTCAAGGCCCGTCCGTTCGACTGCGAGGAGGACGCCATTCACGCCGTCCTGACGCACGAGGTCAAGCCCGGCGATGCCGTTATCATTCGCTATGAGGGTCCCAAGGGTTCCGGAATGCCCGAGATGTTCTACACCACTGAGGCTATCGCCAGCGATCCCGAGCTGGGTGCGAGCATTGCCCTGATCACCGATGGCCGCTTCTCCGGCGCCTCCAAGGGCCCGGCTATCGGTCACGTTTCGCCCGAGGCTGCCGTGGGCGGCCCGATTGCCCTGATCGAGGAAGGTGATCTGATCCAGATCAACATCCCCGAGCGCTCGCTGTCCATCGTGGGCATCGCCGGCAAGGAGATGGAGCCGGCTGAGGTCGACGCCGTCCTGGCCGAGCGCCGAGCCGCTTGGAAGCCCAAGGCTAATCGCTATACCTCCGGCACGCTCAAGTTCTTTACCGAGCATGCAGTTTCCGCCATTCAGGGTGGCTATATGGAGTAGCGCCCATGCGCATCAAATATCTCCTCTCATAGATGTGCGGCACAAAGAGCCCCGAGTTCATACGAGCTCGGGGCTCTTTGCGTCTAGATTGGGGACGCATAGCCGGACGAAAACAATTTGCGTCTGGTAATAAGCGTACGAAAGCGCAATTTACGTCTTAATTCCGTACGCAAATCAAGACGAAAACCGTTTACGTCTGCTTTAAATCCGTACGAAAACGGTTTTCGTCTTGCAGGGCAGTTGCCGTTTCTACAGTTCAACTTCCAGTTCGGCTTTGTGTTCGTAGAGGTAGTCGCGCATGTAGGGGATGGCAAATGAGACCTTGCCGTACGAAGGAGCCTCGATAATCGATTCTCTTAACAGGCGGCTGCGGACGGAGCTCACCTGTTGAGGCGTTTTGTTTAGGGCATCGGCAACCATGCTGGTCGAGCTCGTCTGCCCCAAAGACGCCATGCTCAGCAGATAAGCGATGCACGTGGGCGGAATGCGCCGCAGCGCGGGCTCAATCACCATGGCGCAGAAGCGTTCGCGTGCCGTTGCAATGCCACGCTCGGCTTCTTCTTCTCCAATAATCGCTGTATGTGCGCGTCTTGCCAACTGCCATGCATAGTATCCAACGAGTTGGATCATGAAAGGATAGCCTTGCGTTGCCTCGGCAAGTTGGCCGGCAATACCTGGCTGCAACTCCACGCCAGACGCTTCAATGGTTTCCTCGAGGGAATACAACACTTCGGTTACTGCCACAGCCTTCAGGTCAAAGGGGAGGGCGCGGCGCAAAAACGCAAGTGTCTTTCCGTTGATGATGCTTTCAATCATCGAAGGCAGACCCGCAAAAACAAAGGCGATATCAAGGTCTTCGCCGATAACCTGCTGAATCGCAATGGAGAGCGTTCGGACCTCATCGAGCTCTGCGTCTTGAACCTCGTCGAGAGTGATGAGCAGGCCATTTCCATTCTTGGATATTGTCTGTCTCATGGCGTCGCGTAGCGATGGGCCGATTCGCTCAATATCTATGCTGCCGATGGATATGCCAGCTACGGTGGGCTCAAATCTGGCGTGTTTTGCCTGGAATTTGGGCTGCAGCTGTTCGAGAATGCGCTGGCAAAGTCCCTCGGTTGCGACCTCTTTTATGACCGTCCAGCCACGGCTTTGCGCCAAACGTGAGCACTCGTCAAGGAGGACCGTCTTGCCCGTTCCACGGACGCCGGCTATGCGCATTAGGCGCCCAGGGGCACCAGGCCCGTTGGTGAGGCCTTCACTGAATTCTTCAAGTACATCTTCGCGGCCGATAATCGTGGGAGGTGTTTTACCTGCTGTGGGCTTAAAAGGGTTTGTTTGCATGTGAGCCACCTTTGCTCAAGATATAGCAAGATATAGCAAAGTATAGTGAGATATAGCAACGTATAGCGCTGTTCGCGGGTTCTTACGGTGGTGCTATTTTCCGAATGCCGCGCGGATAAAGCGCTGGGCGAACAGTTTGTTGGCGACGTTGATGACATGGCCCAGGAACAGTGCCGAGATGGCGGTCGTGACGCCAAAGCCGCCCAGGTTGTACATAAAGATCAGCGACAACGCGAGCGAGGCGGCGACATGTGAGCAGTCAAACACGACTTTTACGTCACCAAAGCGGCGTTTAAGCTTTTCGGCAATGACTTGCACCAAGCCGTCGGGCGCGTTGGGGACAACGCCCATGTTGACGACGAGACTTACGCCAAATGCGGTGACAGCGAGGGAGAGCAGCATGGTCGCAATCTGTGTGGGGAGTGCCGTGGGATGCAGTGGGTTGACCGCCATGAAGAGGTCGGTCAAGCCGCCAATCAGCGTTGAGAAGAACAACTCGAGCAGGATGCGCGGCTGGAACTCGCTTCGCAAGATGGCTAATTGCGCCACGATGTAGGCGACGTAGGTTGCGGTGATCCAAAAGCCGAGCGTCTTGCCAGTGAGCATGGATAGGGTTGTGGCAAAGCACGTGAGCGCGGCGACGCCCAGGCCGGATGCCGTCTGGAGACTCATACCGAGTGCCAGTACTGCAACGCCCACCAGATACATCAGCATTCTGATGACGGTATGGCACCAGTCGATGTTCTCGCCATGCATGATGATGAGCGGTCGCATGTTGCTACCCGTCCTTTCGGTTGTGTGAAAAAGCTGACCCGGGCCGGCAAAAGAGGGTTATCGGAGGCACTGCTGCAAAAGCAGAAAAGCCGGCCCCACGGTCAGTCGTCTAGGAAGTGTCTCGCTGTGCCGGAATGGGACTAAAGGTCCAACGAGACGGGAAGAAAGCAAATGGCATTGCGTGGGCGATAAGATGCCAAGATGGTAGGGTGCGTCTTAACATCATATTGCCCACGCTCAACGAAATCGGTTTCGTTTGAGCCTAAGTATACGACGGGATTTTATTTGCGAAGAGAAAAACAATAAAAAGGTGAACGTTCACCTAATTGCAACAACTCGTTGGCTGTAGTTGCGGTGGAATAGTTCCTGTTTTTGCTGCTGAAGGCCTTGAACAGGAACTATTCCACCGCAACTTATGAGGGGGCGGGGGATGCGATAGTATTGCATGGTGGTATTCGACTAACCGAGGACTTATCCGAGGGCTTTATGGAACAGCACCAGCATTATCAGAGCCTGCAAGACCAGGCGTACAACGCATTGCGGTCCAAGATCATCTACGCCGAGCTCAGGCCCGGCACGCGCCTTTCGGCGATTGGTCTGGAAAAGGAGACGGGAATCGGGCGCACGCCCATTCGCGAATCCTTTGTGCGCCTGCGTGAGCAGGAGCTGGTGGAAACGCGTCCCAAAAGCGGCACCTACGTCTCTAAGATCAGCATGGAACGCGCCGAAAACGCCTGCTTTTTGCGCGAGAAGCTCGAGAGAAGCGTGCTTATTAAATGCTGTTCGGCCGCCTCGCCCGAGCAAAAGCAGCGGCTTGAGCAGATTCTTACCGAGTCCGAGTCGCTCGACCATGGCGAAACGCGCCGTTTCTTTGACCTGGATAACCTGTTCCATGAGACATGTTTTGAGATTGCCGGTCGTCACATGTTGTGGGATTGGATGAAGAGCATCAACACGCATTTTGAGCGATACAACTGGTTGCGTATGGTGTCACAGGATCTGGATTGGGAGCCGATTCGTCGGCAGCATCGCCGGATTCTCGAGGCCATTAAGAGGGGCGATACCGACGCGGCGAGCTATCTGGCAGAGACACACCTGCACCTGATGCCCGAAGAGCAAGGTCCGGTTATCGCCTTGCATCCCGACTATTTTGAGCTGTCCAAAGACTCGGCCATCTAATCAATCCCCATATAAGTTGCGGTGAAATAGGGACTATTTTGCGGCCTAGGTGGCGCAAACAGTCCCTATTTCACCGCAACTGCGTTGGGGCGTAACCGGGGCACAAAGCTGCGGCACCGCTTGGAGGAAAAGACCGGAAGCAAGGGTCCATTCCTCCAGACGGCGCCGCAGCTGTTTTGATGGCTCGGCTTTTACCGAAGTGGCTCAGTTGAGCGCGACTGCCAGCCGATTATACAAAGCGGCTCGGGGGCGTGTCGCTTCCGTCACGTTCTATCAGCATACAAGACGGTTTTGGTTCTTGTTCGTGACGGAAACGGCGCGCTTCCGAGCCGCTTTAAAAGAAAGGGGGCGAGGTCTAGGGTACGCCCCCTTTCACGATAGAGAGCTAAACCTAGCCGCGGACCTTCTTGACGACGTCCATGGCCTCGCGGGCGATCTGCTCGACCTTGGAGAAGTCGCCGTCGGCAAACAGGGCCGGCTTGACCATCCAGGTGCCACCGCAGGCGATGATGGCGGAGGAGCTCAGGTACTCCTCGACGTTGGCGGTGCTCACGCCGCCGGTAGGCATAAAGCGGTGCCCGACAAACGGAGCGGCGAGGGCCTTGATGGTGTTGAGACCACCATACTGGGACGCGGGAAAGAACTTGGTGACCTTGAGGCCCAGGTTCTCGGCTGCGGTGACCTCGGAGGGGGTCACGGTGCCGGGCAGCACGGGCAGGTCGATATTGATGCAGTGCTTCACGACGTCCTCGTTGTAACCCGGGGAGACGATGAACTTGGCACCGGCTGTGCGGGCCTGCTCAACCTGCTCGACGGTCAGGACAGTGCCGGCGCCAACGCACATTTCGGGCTCGGCCTCGGCCATAGCGGCGATGCATTCGGCGGCGCAGGCGGTGCGGAAGGTGACCTCAGCGGACTTCATGCCAGCTGCCATAAGGGCGTGGGCGAGCGGTGCGGCGTCCTCGACCTTGTCGAGCACAACGACCGGCACGATGCCCAGGGACTCAAGCGTGGTGTAGAACTGATCGAACATGATGTTCCTTTCGATGTGTGGCGCGCATGGGCGCGTGATTACCAAATGTGCTGGTCAGGAGCCGATTTTGGATTGGTTATCGGAGGCACTGCTTGGGGTTCAAGCAATTCCAAAACCGGCTGCTCGACCAGTCATGTAGGGAATGCCAGGCAAAACCGGAATGGGACTGGTGGTTTTGCCCGGCCGGAGGAATCAGGGAGCGGGCCGCAGGGGTATGGGATTGGAAAGCTGCGGCCCGCGGAATGGAGACGGACTAGCGCGCGACGCGGGTGCCACCGTCGGCGGCTGATGCTACGGCTGCGATCTCGTCTGCGGTCACCAAGTTGGAGTCGCCCTTGATGGTGAGCTTGAGGATCGAAGCCGCAATCGCGTAGTTGACGGCAGCCTGCGGATCGAAGTCGTTGATGAGGGCGTGGACCAGGCCGGCGTTGAAAGCGTCGCCGGCGGCAACACCCTCAAGCACGTGCACATCGTGAGCAGGGGAGAACCAGTGCTCGCCGCTCTCGGCGTCATAGAGCATGCCCATCCAGATGGAGCGCTCGACGCAGGAGATGTTGCGGACGACCGAAGCGACCTTCTTGCAGCCGTACTCGGCGCAAATCTGACGGGCCATCTCGACATAGGTGTCGCGCTCCTCGATGCCGTGGGCAAGGGAGCCAGAGACGCAGGTCATACCGAGGCCGGCAGGCGCATCCTCGTCGTTGGCGATGCAGATGTCGACGAGCGGCAGGAGCTCCTTCATGGTGGCCTGCGACTTCTCGGGCGACCACATCTTGCCGCGATAGTTCACGTCGCACACGGTCGTGATGCCCTTGGCGCGGCAGGCGGTGAGGGCATCCTTGCAGGCGGCAGCCATCTCATCGGAGACGGCGGGGGTCACGCCGGAGAAATAGAAGACATCGATGCCCTTGAGGATCTCGTCCCAGTTAAAAACGTCGCGCTTGGCCATGTTGATGGCAGAGTACTTGCGGTCGTAGACGCAACCGTTACCGCGCTGCGAGGCGCCGACCTCAAACACATAGGAGCCAAGACGGTCGCCCTGACGCACGACGCGCGTGGTGTCGACGCCGTAGGCCTTCAGCGAACGCAGGGCGCACTCGCCCAGACGGTTGGCCGGGACAACGGAGACGTAAGCGGCCTTGTCGCCCTGGTAGGCCAGGGAAAGCGCAGTGTTGGCCTCGGCGCCGCCGTAGCGGACGTCAAACTCGGTTGCCTGCTCAATACGCAGGTGGTCTTTGGGTGAGAGTCTCATCATGATCTCGCCGAAGGTAAGAACCGTTTTACCCATGGTCGCGCAGCTCCTTCTTGCTCGTGCGTACACCTTTGATATGGCGTTGGCGCGCAGGTGCCAAGACGGTAGGGTGCGTCTTTGTACCTGCGTGCAAACTCTCGCCGAAATCGGTTTACGAAATCGGTTTCGTTTCGAGTTGTAGTATACTCACCTACAGCGTTTTGCAACCGAGATTTTTAAAAAAATGCCTAAAATGGCTCAGACTGCCGACAATTGGGAAACGGGGTGCGCTATGGCGCAGATGAGAATCAAGGACATTGCCGCCGAGGCGGGCGTGAGTCCGGCCACGGTTTCGCGCTATCTCAATAACCGCCCCGGGCAGATGACCGAGGAAACCCGTGCTCGCATCGCAGCGGTTATCGAGCGCACCGGCTATCGCCCGCGTGCCGCCGCGCGCAATCTGCGCAGCTCGCGCACCAACCTCATCGGCGTGATCCTGGCCGACATCGCCAACCCGTTCTCGAGCGCCATGCTCGAAGGGCTTTCCGCCAGCGCCGCCGCGCGCGGCTGCTCGCTCATGACGGCCATTAGTGGCAACGACTCCGCTAAGGAAGCGGAGTCGCTCACCAGACTTATCGATGCCGGCGTGGACGGCCTGGTCGTCAACACCTGCGGAGGCAATGATGAGGCGATCGCCGCTGCCGCGGGACGCTTGCCCGTTGTGCTGCTCGACCGCGATGTTGCCGACGGCGGCATCGACTTGGTGACATCTAACAACCGTGAGCTGGTCGCTGGCTTGGTAGACGAGCTCGCCGCTGCGGGCTGTGAGCGCCTGTGCATGCTCACCGAGGCAAGCGACGACAGCCCCGTGCGTCGCGAGCGCGCCAAGGCCTTTACTGACGAGCTTTCGCACCGTGGCCTTGCGGGCGAGGTTATCACCTTGGCCGACGGGGGCGCCACGGGCGTCAGCCGCCTGGACGAGACCATCCGCGACTATGCGGGCAAAAAACTCGGCCTCATTGCCGTCAACGGCCTGGTCTTCCTGCGTCTGACCGAGGCGCTGGCGCAGCTTGGTCCCTCGCTGCCGGCGGGGCTCAAGATCGCGACGTTTGACGATTACCCCTGGAACCACGTGCTCTTTGGCGGTGTGACCACGGCCGCGCAGGACACCCTCACCATTGCCGAGCGTGTGGTCGAGCGCCTGTTCGAGCGCATCGACGTTGTTACCACCACCGTGGGCGAGGCCGCAAAGCTGGCGCCCAAGTGCATCGAGATCCCCGGCCACATCGAACACCGCGCCTCGACCTCGCGCTAGCCGTTCGTTCGCAACTGCCTGTTCGCGCACGTTTTTTGAGCGCTTGATACGCTTTAACCCTGCGGAAACATTTTTCTGCGATAGTATCTGCGATATAGACCAGTCGAAACCCGCCCGAAAGAAAGGGGAGCGACATGAACCAGCAGAACATCGATTACGTACTCCGCTCCGTAGAGCAGCGTGACATCCGCTTTGTGCGTCTGTGGTTTGTCGACATTCTCGGCCGCCTCAAGAACTTTGCCATTAGCCCCGAGGACCTCGAGGTCGCTTTTGAGGAGGGTATTGGCTTTGACGGCTCGGCCATCGAGGGCTTTGCCACGCCCGAGGAAGCCGACATGCTCGCGTTTCCCGATGCTTCGACCTTTCAGATTCTGCCGTGGCGTCCGAGTCACAACGGCGTCGCCCGCGTGTTCTGTGACGTGTGCACTCCCGATCGCAAGCCGTTTGCCGGCGACCCGCGCGATGCCCTGCGCCGCATGTTCTACAAGGCCGAGAAGGCCGGCTATCTGCTCAACGTGGGCGCCGAGCTGGAGTATTACTATTTCCCCGACGAGCACACCCCCGAGCCGCTCGACAACGTGGGCTACTTCGATCTTTCGGTGAGCGATGCCGCTCGCGACCTGCGTCGCAACACAGTCCTCACGCTCGAGAAGATGTCCGTGCCCGTGGAGTACACCTTCCACGCCGCCGGCCGCTCACAGCACGGCATGAGCCTGCGCCACGCCGAGGCCCTGAGCATGTCCGACGCCATCACCACGGCCAAGCTCATCATTAAGCAGCAGGCCTACGAGAGCGGTTGCCACGCCTCCTTTATGCCCAAGCCGTTGGCGGGCGAGGACGGCAGCGCTATGTTCCTGTGCCAGTCGCTATTCGACCACGACGGCAACAACGTCTTTTGGGGCGAGGACGACGAGAAGTACCATCTTTCCGACGTCGCCAAGCACTACATGGCCGGCATCCTGGCGCACGCGCGCGAGATCAGCGCCATCACCAACCCCACGGTCAACTCGTACAAGCGCATCACCACGGGCGGCGACTCCGTGCCGCAGTACGCCACGTGGGGCCTGCGCAACCGCGCGAGTATGGTCCGCATCCCGGTCTACAAGCCCGGCAAGCAGCTGTCCACGCGCATCGAGCTTCGCAGCCCCGACCCCATGGCCAACCCGTACCTGGTCAACGCCGTCACGCTGGCGGCTGGTCTGGACGGCATCGAGCGCAAGCTGGAGCTCCCGCCCGAGGCAACGGCCGAGACGCTCAAGCTCACCGACCGCCAGATGGTCGAGGCCGGCTACACGCCGCTGCCGCGTTCGCTCAAAGAGGCGCTCGACGTGTTTGAGGACTCGCAGTTTATGAAGGATGCCCTCGGCGAGCATATCCATAGCTTCTTCCTCAAAAAGAAGCGCGACGAGTGGCATAAGTTTGAGTCTACGATCACCGAGTGGGAGATCAAGCACTACCTGGCGAACTCCTAATCGCGCTGGCTTGTTCCAGTACGATTGAGCTCATTTCTTTGGAGGCCGATATGTCCGAAAAGAGTGCCCTGTTCATGGCGCGCACGACGCGCTTCCACGAGTTTGCCCGCAGCTTGACGACCACCTTGGGTGTCGAGGTGAGCCTGGCAACCCCCGATTCGCCGACTGCGGCGCACGACTTTGACCTGCTGATCCTCGATTCCGACGGCATTCGCAGCGACCGCATCGATCAGATTGCCAAGTGGCTTGACGATCGCGGCGGCGTCCCCATGCTGGTGATCGTCGACGATGAGGCCCTTGGCACCCTGCGCCTGCCGAATCACGCGCATGCCGACTTTGTGTGCCCCACGGCGACGCCCAACGAGCTCAAGGCTCGCGCGCAGCGCTTGATGGGCGAGGAGGAGACCGTTACCGCCGACGATGTGCTCAACATCGATAACCTCGAGATCAACCTGGCTACCTACCAGGTGACGCTCGATGGCGAGCCCATCGACCTGACGCTGATGGAGTACTCGCTGCTGAGCTTTTTGGCGACGCACCCCAACCGTGCCTACAGCCGCGAGGTGCTGCTGCACCGCGTGTGGGGCTTTGAGTACTGCGGCGGTACGCGCACCGTCGACGTGCACATCCGACGCATCCGCTCCAAGGTGGGCCCGCAAATCGCGGCACACATCACCACCGTCCGCGGCGTGGGCTATCTGTTTAAGGACTAGATTTCCACCACAAAGGGGACAGGCGCCTTTGTGGTGGTTTTGCCGCATGTGCGGGTTCCTTTCGGGTTTGCAGAAGAACTTAAGCCTTCCTAAAAGATTGCGTTCTCATACACGTGCACCCGCATATTGGGGTACAACTCAACGTGAACAATGATGGCCCGCCACATGTTTGGCGGGCCTTTGGTTATTTGACGAAAGGATCGCAGCTATGAGCGAGTACGATTCCCAGCATCCCCAGGATGCGGGCAACGCCGGCGAGACCCAGCAGCAGCCGCGTGTGCAGGTGGAGTCGACGCCTGCCGGCAGTAACATTCCCTACGTGCAGGCCTACGACACGCAGACCGGCAAGCCGCTGGGTGGCCAGCAGGTCGTGAACAAGCACACGGTGGTCAAGACCAAGACCAAAAAGCTGCCGATCTTTATTACGGCGCTTGCCGGCTGTGCCTGCGGAGCCCTGCTGGTCATTGCGCTCATTATGAGCGGCACGCTCGATATCGGTGGCGGCAAGAATGCCGTGACGGCGGGTGCTTCGGGTTCGTCGACGCAAAAGATCACCATTGACTCCGAGGACACCACGCTGGCCGAGGCCGTTTCTGCTAAGGCCCTGCCCTCCGTCGTTTCCATTACCGCCACTTCGAGCGGCAGTCAGAATGGCTCGCTTTCGCAGTCTGCTGATGAGTCGGATAGCTCGGGCAGCGTCGGTTCGGGCGTCGTGCTCGATACCGAGGGCCACATCCTCACCAACAACCACGTGGTCGACGGCTACGACCAGTACGTGGTCACCATGGACGACGGCACCACCTACGAGGCCGAGTTCGTGGGCAACGATGCTTCGAGCGACCTGGCCGTCATCAAGCTCAAGGACGCCGACGCCTCCAAGCTCACGCCGATCGAGATCGGTGATTCCTCCAAGCTCAACGTGGGCGAGTGGGTCATGGCGATCGGTTCGCCGTTTGGCAACGAGCAGTCTGTCTCCACCGGTATCGTCTCGGCGCTCTACCGCTCCACGGCCATGAGCTCTACCAGCGGCAACACTATCTACGCCAACATGATCCAGACCGATGCCGCCATCAACCCGGGCAACTCCGGTGGCGCGCTCGTTAACGACAATGGCGAGCTTGTGGGTATCAACTCGCTCATCGAGAGCTACTCGGGCTCCAGCTCGGGCGTGGGCTTTGCCATTCCGGTTAACTACGCCAAGAACATTGCCGACCAGATTATCGACGGCAAGACACCGGTGCATCCGTACATGGGCGCTACGCTTTCGAGCGTCAATGCGCTCAACGCCCGCACCAACAAGCTGAGCACCGATAGCGGTGCGTACGTGGCGAGCGTCGTTGAGGATGGTCCTGCTGCCAAGGCCGGCATTCAGGAGGGCGACGTCATTACCAAGCTGGGTGACGACGAGATCACGAGCGCCGATGGCCTGATCATTGCACTGCGCAGCCACGAGGTGGGCGAGAAGGTCGAGATCACGCTCATGCGCGGCAAGGAAGAGAAGAAGGTCACGGTTGAGCTGGGCTCCGATGAGGAGCTGCAGAACCAGCAGCAGGACGACAGTTCGACCGACACCGGCAACGGCGGTATTACCGACGAGCAGCTGCGCCAGTACCTGGAGGAGCTGCTAGGCCAGCAGGGCCAGGGTCAGGGCTACGGCCAGGGTTACTAACGAGCCGTATCGCACATATCGAAGCCAGAGGGGGCTGTCCCGCCAACGCGGGGCAGCCCCTCTTTTCTTATTGATCCGTTGGGGACGGAGGAAAACGGATCACTTGTGGCTGGCAAGAGGCTTGGTTCGGAATGGCCTGGACAGTTAATTCAGATACGTATAAATCTGGGGCAGCTTGGGATGCGTTTTGAGCAATTTTTGATTGGGATGGGGCTCGAATGGGTGTTTGGAAGGGAGAGTGGGACGTTTACATGGTCTCGAGGAGTCCAAATTTGTTGAAGCAGGGGTGTTCGTGCCTGATTCAGCTCTAGGATTTATACGTATCTGAACTAACTGTCCGCCCCGGTCTGGCCGCTGCCGATTCGGTGCGGTTCGAGACCGCTATTCGGCCCCGTTGCGACCGGTGGTACTCTTGTATCCGTTTGAAATCGAGCGAAGGAGTGCCGCTATGGAGCAATCGAGTCTGTTTGGTGACGGCGTGGACATCGATACCGAAACGTCTACGACTGCGGAAGCCACCGCGCCGACCGATGCCCGTGCCCAGGCGGCAGCGCGCGCGGCCGAGCTGCGCCACGAGCTCGATTACCACGCCTATCGCTACTACATGCTCGACGCACCCGAGATCACGGACGCCGCCTTCGACAAAATGCTCGTTGAGCTGCAGGAAATCGAGGCGGCCTATCCCGATCTGGTGACGCCCGACAGCTATACCCAGCGCGTGGGCGGCTACGTGAGCGAGCAGTTTACGCCGGTCACGCACATGGCACGCATGTATTCCATGGACGATGCCATGGATCTGGACGAGCTCGACGCGTGGCTCCAGCGCACCGAGGATGCGCTCGGCGCCGGCAGCGTCACCTATACCTGTGAGCTTAAGATTGACGGTCTGGGCGTGGCGCTTACCTACCAAAACGGCACCTTCGTGCGCGCGGCCACGCGCGGCGATGGCACCACGGGCGAGGACGTGTCGCTCAACGTCCGTACCATCAAGGATGTGCCCATGCACCTGTCCGAGCCGGCGCTCGCTCATATGGGCGCCGACCGCGAGCGTACCATCGAGGTACGCGGCGAGGTCTACATGCCTAAGGGCAGCTTTGTTCGTCTGAATGAAGAGGCCGATGCCGAGGGTCGCGACCCCTTCGCCAACCCGCGCAACGCTGCCGCCGGCAGCCTGCGCCAAAAGGACCCCAAGGTCACGGCGCGCCGCGACCTGGCCACCTTTATCTACGCCATCGCCGATACCGACCCGTTGCACGTCCACAGCCAGCGCGAGTTTCTGGATTGGCTGCGCAGTGCCGGCTTTAGCGTCAACCCCAACGTGGCTCGTTGCGCCACGCCGGCCGAGGTCCACGAGTTCTGTGCCCAGGCGCTCGAGCACCGCGGTGACCTGGATTACGACATCGACGGCGTGGTCGTAAAGGTGGACAGCTTCCAGCAGCAGCTCGACCTGGGCTTTACCGCCCGCGCGCCGCGCTGGGCCATTGCCTTTAAGTTCCCGCCCGAGGAAAAGCAGACCGTCCTGCGCGAGATTCGCATCCAGGTGGGCCGCACCGGTGTGCTCACGCCGGTCGCCGAGTTCGATCCGGTGACGGTCGCCGGCTCCACCATCGCGCGCGCCACGCTGCACAACATTGACGAGATCCGCCGCAAAAACGTGCGCGAGGGCGACACTATCATCGTGCACAAGGCGGGCGACGTGATTCCCGAGGTCGTGGGCCCGGTGCTCGACAAGCGTCCGGCCGATTCGGTCGACTGGCACATGCCCGAGGTCTGCCCCGTGTGCGGCAGCCCCGTGGTCCACGAGGATGGCGAGGTCGCTTACCGCTGCGTCTCCATCGATTGCCCCGCACAGCTCAAGGAGCGCCTGCTCCACTGGGTGAGCCGCGGCTGCATGGACGTCGACGGCCTGGGCGACGAGATTGTCGACAAGATGATCGCCGCCGGGCTGATTCACGATGTC
Source organism: uncultured Collinsella sp. (assembly GCA_902478875.1). GTDB lineage: Bacteria > Actinomycetota > Coriobacteriia > Coriobacteriales > Coriobacteriaceae > Collinsella. The sequence goes on along the minus strand of CABSMZ010000010.1, from coordinate 9,662 downwards.
GCTGACTTCTACCAGCTCACGGTTGACGACATCGCCGGGCTGGACACGGGGCGCACCTATGCCAGCTCAAACAGCAAAAAGGGCGTCAAGAAGGGCGATCCCATTCCGGTGGGCCTCAAGACGGCCGAAAAGATCATCGCCGAGCTCAACAAGTCCAAGAGTCAGCCGCTCGGTCGCGTGCTGTTTGCCCTGGGTATACGCCACGTGGGCAAGAGCGTGGGCGAGGTCATCGCCGAACGATTCCTGTCGATTGACAAACTTATCTTGGCGAGCGAAGAGGACATCGCCGAGTGCGAGGGCATCGGTCCCAAGATCGCGGCGAGCGTCAAGCAGTTCCTGGCCGTGCCCGAAAACCTTGCCGTGCTGGAGCGCCTGCGTCAGGCGGGCCTGTCGCTCGAGGTCGACCTGGGCGCCGCGCACGCGCAAGCCGCAGCCGACGCTGGCGTGGCGGGCGAGCTCGCCGACGCACAGCCGCTTGCGGGTTTAACCTTCGTGCTCACTGGTACACTCGTCAACCGCACGCGCGACGAGGCGGGCGCGGCGCTCAAGGTGCTCGGCGCCAAGGTTTCGGGCAGCGTGTCGAAGAAGACGAGCTATCTGGTCGCCGGTCCCAAAGCGGGCTCCAAGCTCACCAAGGCCGAGCAGCTGGGCGTACCCGTGCTGGACGAGGACGCACTCGAGCAGATTCTTGCGACCGGTGAGGTGCCCCAGGCTTAGTGCATCGATAACCAAATTGAAGATCCGCCCGGAAAGCATGATTGAACTGCCTTCCGGGCGGATCTTATTTGGACGGGGCAACCGGCACCGTGATCTGCGTCACGTAGGTCGCGGGGTCGTCGCTGATGATGTCATCGATCAGGGCGATCTCGCGTGATGGACCGGCGGGTGTCAGTCCGTGCTCGCGCATATAGCCGAGCAGCTGCTTATAGCGCGGGCCCGCTTGCCCGTGCGTGCCGCGAAAGCTAATGGTCAGGCAGAGCGCGGCGGGTCGCACCTCGACATCGCCCAGGTATTCATCGGTATCGTCGAGCAGCAGAAAGACCTCGTCGTAGCCGTCAAAGTCGCCGGCGGCCAGGCGCTCGGCGCTAATCCCAACGCCCAGGTTGCCCAGAAAGACAAAGGTCTCGTGTTGCCCCTTCTGCAGCTGACGAATCTGCCACTCCAGCGCATAGGCGTCGGTAGGCTTAACGCGTTCGCGCAGCACGGCGCAGCGAAGCTCGGGCGTATCGATTGTGCAAATGGTATCGAGCTTGGTGTTCAAGGCATCGCGGAGCAGGGCAAGCCGGTTATCAATCTTGCGCGACACGCGTTCCAACTCACGGCGCTTGCGCTCGATGAGCTCCTGTTGCTGAGCCAGCTGCCGCTGCATAAGGTCCACATCGCGCGTGGTCACAAACTCGCGGATTTGTGCTAACGGCAAGTTGAGAACGCGCAGGTGGCTGATGGTGTTGAGGGTGGAGAGCTGCCGCGATCCGTAGTAGCGGTACCCACTTGCCGGATCGATGTGCGCCGGGTCCAGCAAGCCCATCTGCTCGTAATGACGTAGCGTCCCCACGCTCAGGTTAAACAGGTGCGCCACCTCGCCAATGCGGAGCAGGCCCTCGGTATGTTCAGTTGGCGAGTCGGTCACAGGACCGCTCCTTTCGGTAAAAAACAGGGAAGGGGCGCCAGGCCTGCGTTGCCCCGCTACGCCACCAGCTTGTCAAAAGCCCCGCGCCGGTTGAGCACGGTAAACGCGACAACACAGATGGCTGCCGACAAAATCGATCCGCACGGCGACGCGATGCCCATGGGAAACAGCGTGTCGGAATAGGCGTTCGACAGCAGCCAAGCGCCCGGCACGCGAATGAGCGCCACGGCCAGCACGTTGTGCGCAAAGCCGATATAGCTCTTGCCGTATGCAGCGAAAAAGCCGCTAAAGCAAATGTGGATGCCGGCAAAGATTGCATCGAAAATATAACTGTGCATATAGCCGGTACCGGCCGCGACCACCGCGGGGTCCTTGGCAAAAAAGCCAATAAACGCCGGCGCCACCAGCCACATCAGCACCGTGATCAGGCAACCGTACACCACCGAGATCGTCATGGCGTCTTTAAGCACCTGACATGCGCGGTCGCCCTTGCCCGCGCCGGCGTTTTGCGCCGTGAGCGCGCTGACGGTGGCACCCATGGAACTCGGCACAATGAACAAAAAGCTGATCATCTTCTCGACCAGGCCCACGGCGGCGGCGTCGACGAGCCCTCGGTGGTTGGCAATGACGGTGATGAACATAAACGCCACCTGGATGCAGCCGTCCTGCACGGCCACGGGCACGCCGATCTTAAGAATGCTGCCGAGCACCTCGGGCTGGGGGCGCAGGTCGCTGCGCTTAACGTGGATGTTCGTGCGGCGGCTCTTGAGCCACACGAGTGCGAGGGCAACGCTGGCCGTCTGGGCGGTTACCGTGCCGAGCGCCGCGCCCACGGGGCCGAGCCCCATGTGCCCGATAAACAGAAAATCGAGCGCGATGTTAATGATGCACGCCACGCCGATCACGTACATGGGCGAGCGCGAATCGCCCAGCCCGCGAAAGATGGCCGAAAGAATGTTGTATGCGGCGATAAACGGAATGCCGACAAAGCAGATACGCAGGTAGGCGGCGGTTCCTTCGACTGCCTCGGCCGGCGTGCCAATGAGTGCCACAATCTGCGGACACAATGCAAGCAGGACAGCGGCCAGCACCACCGAGACGCCCATAAAGAGCGTGATGGTGTTGCCGATGGCGGTCTCGGCGCGGTCGAAGCGGCGCGAACCCACGGCGTGGCCGACGATGACCGTCGTTCCCATGGCTAGACCCACGAGCGTCACGGTAATGATATAGAGCGTCTGCGCACCATTGCCCACGGCGGTGATGCCGGCGGCGCCGCTAAACTGCCCCATCATGTACAGGTCGGCCATGCCGTAGAGCATCTGCAAAAAGTACGAGAGCATATAAGGCAGGGCAAAGACCGCGATGGTCTTAAGGACATTGCCGCGTGTGAGGTCGTGTTCCATGGGCGGGGCTTCCTGGCTGGGTTCGTTTACGTACCAGTGTAGTGAAAACCCTACAACGATTGTAGAGTCAAGGTTTGTGTTGACGCCGAAGCGAAAAAGTCTCGCGCACCATTATTCCGAGTGAATATGGACACACATCACGAGAACTCGCCGCCGGCGCTAACCTTGCAGAAAACGATTTCGGAATACTTGACACCATTATTCGGCGCGCAATAATACGTGCGTTTGCGAACAACGTTTGATGGGGGTTGAACCTGCGTGCGCAATCTCAAAATACTGTTTTCCTATCTAGGGGCATACCGTCGCGATGCCATCCTCGGCGTGTTCTTTGTGTCGGTCGAGACGGTGCTCGAGCTGTTTATCCCGGTCATCATGGCCAACATCATCGATGTGGGCGTGCCTGCGGGTGATATCAACTACATGCTGCTGCAGGGCGCGTACATGTTGGTGTGCGCTGCGCTTTCGCTGGTACTGGGCTTGGGTTATGCCCGCACGTCCGCCCGCGTTGCCTCGGGCCTAGGCACTAACCTGCGCGAGGCCGAGTACAAAAAGATTCAGACGCTCGCTTTTGGTAACCTGGACAACTACGACGCCAGCTCGCTCGTCACCCGCATGACCACGGACATCACCGTTATCCAAAATGCTGTGGGCAACGGCTTTCGCCCTATGGTGCGCGGCCCGGTGACGCTTATCGTCGGCCTTATCTACGCGCTGATGCTGTCGCGCCCGCTCGCCACCGTCTTTGCGATCATCTTGCCCGTGCTGGCAATCGTACTGGGCGTCATCACCTATCGCGTCAGTCCGCTCTACCGCCAACTCCAGACCTCGATGGACCACCTCAACGGCGTGGTACAGGAAGACCTCACCGCCGTGCGTGCCGTCAAGGCCTACGTTCGTACCGAGCACGAGGAGGCCAAGTTCGACGCAGTCAATACCGAGCTTGCGCGCACTGCGACAAAGACCTTTGGCAGCGCGGTGCTCAACCTGCCGGTGTTTCAGCTGTCGATGTACGTGGCTGCGCTCTCCATCCTGTGGATTGGCGGCCGCATGATTCTCGCCGGCAAGCTGGGCGTGGGCTCGCTCACGGGCTTTATGAGCTACGTGCTGCTGATCATGAATTCGCTCATGATGATTTCTAACGTGTTTTTGCTGCTCACGCGCGCTCTTACGAGTGTGGGCCGTATCGCCGAGGTGCTCGATGAGGAACCCTTTATCGCCAACCCCGCGGGAGACCTCGCGATTGCGGCACCAGCGGACGGCAGTATCGAGTTTCGCGACGTTTCCTTTAAATACCGCGCGGATGCAGACGAGGATGTGCTCGAGCATATCGACCTTCGCATCGAGAGCGGCTCGACGGTGGGCATCCTCGGCGGTACGGGATCGGGCAAGAGCTCGCTTGTGCAGCTGATTGCGCGCCTGTACGACGCTACCGAGGGCGCCGTGCTTGTGGGCGGACGTGACGTGCGTGACTACGACCTCGCGACCCTACGCGACGCCGTGGGCATTGTGCTGCAAAAGAACGTGCTGTTTACGGGTACCGTGCGCGAGAACCTGCAGTGGGGCAATCCGCAGGCGTCGGACGATGAACTCCTCGCGGCTTGCCGCGCGGCGTGCGTGGACGAGTTCCTTGATCGCATCGGCGGGCTGGACGGCGAGTTGGGCCAAGGCGGCGCTGGTGTTTCGGGTGGCCAGAAGCAACGCCTGTGCATCGCGCGCACGCTGCTCAAGCATCCGCGCGTGCTCATTTTTGATGACTCCACCAGCGCGGTCGATATGGCGACCGACGCTAAGATTCGCGAGCACATCGCTCGGATTTCCGATACGACCGTGCTCATCATCGCCCAGCGTATCGCGAGCGTCATGGATGCCGATCGCATTGTGGTGTTGGACGACGGTCGTGTCCACGGCGTGGGCACGCACGAGGAGCTGCTGGCGGGCGACAACATCTACCAGGAGATTTACGCCTCGCAGATGGAGTTTGCGGGGAACGCGGACGCCGGCGATGGCAACGACGGTGGCTGCGCGAATGATCCGTTTTCCTCCGTCGCATTCGGATCACCCTTGGAAGGGGGTGAGCGCCATGCCTAAGACCGCAGCCCAAGCACGCCCGGCCGACCTCAAGCGCACGGTGCGCCGCTTGCTCTCCTACATGGGGCATGCCAAGTTCTCGTTGCTCGCGGTGGGCGTGCTCGCCTCCGTCGCCGCCATCGCGAGCCTCGCCGGCACCTACATGGTGCGCCCCATCGTTAACGGTTTGGCCACGGGCGGGAAGGAACTGCTCGCCAAGCAGGTCATCCTGACGGCGATCATCTACGCCGCGGGCGTGCTCTCGGCCCTGGGCTACTCGCAGATCATGGTGCGCGCGGCCCAACGCGTGGTGTCCGATATTCGCCGCGACCTGTTCGCGCACATCCAGACGCTGCCGCTCAGTTATTTTGACAGCACGCGCTCGGGCGACATCATGAGTTTTTTCACCAACGACGTCGACACTGTCTCCGAGGCGCTCAACAACAGCTTTGCCAACGTGATTCAGGCCGCTATTCAGGTTGTGGGCACCACGGCCATGCTCATCATCCTTAACTGGCAGCTCACGATTATCACACTCGTGTGCGATGCGGCCATTGTGCTGTATGCGCGCTACTCGGGCGCGCGTTCTAAGCGTTTCTTTGCCGCCCAGCAGGCATCGCTTGGCGACCTGGACGGATATATCGAAGAGATGGTCTCGGGCCAAAAGGTCATCAAGGTCTTTAACCGCGAGGCAGCGAATGTCGCCGGCTTCACCTGCCGCAACGACGAGCTTCGCCGCACCGGCACCGCCGCCGTGAGCTATGCTAACTCCATGGTGCCCATGACCGTCGTGATTGGCTACGTCAACTATGCCATCGTCGCCGTGGCGGGCGGCATGCTCTGCATCAAGGGCCTGGCCGATGTGGGCGCGCTTGCAAGCTACCTGGTCTTCGTTCGCCAGGCGGCCATGCCCATCAACCAGTTTACGCAGCTGGGCAACTTCTTGCTCAATGCGTTGGCCGGTGCCGAGCGCCTGTTTGCGGCTATGGACCTTAAGCCCGAGGTGGACGAGGGCTGCGTGGAGCTGGTGCAGACGGGCGACGCCGCGTGGGCGTGGAAGATTCCCGAGGGCCAGGGCGTGGGCGCGTACGGGCACTTGCATGACGTGGCAGCCGTTGATGAGTCGGGCCGCGCGGTGGCCGCCGACGGCACCGAGCTCACGTGCGGCTTGGTCCCGCTTGCCGGCGACGTGCGCTTCCATGCCGTGGACTTTTCCTACGTGCCGGGCACCCGTGTGCTCACGGATCTCAACCTGTTTGCCAAGCCAGGGCAAAAGATCGCGTTTGTGGGCTCGACGGGCGCCGGAAAGACGACCATCACCAACCTCATCAACCGCTTCTACGAGGTCGATGACGGCGAGATCACGTACGACGGCATCGACGTCAAGCACATTGCCAAGGCCAGCCTGCGCGGGTCGCTCGGCATTGTGCTGCAGGACACGCACCTGTTTAGCGGCACCATTGCGCAGAACATCCGCTTTGGCAAGCTCGACGCGACCGACGAGGAGGTACGCGCCGCTGCCGAGGCCGCCTGCGCCGACTCGTTTATCCGCCGCCTGCCTAGAGGGTACGACACACCGGTTACGGCCGACGGCGCCAACCTGTCGCAGGGTCAGCGTCAGCTGCTCGCCATCGCGCGCGTGGCCGTCGCCGATCCGCCGGTGCTCATCCTGGACGAGGCCACGAGTTCCATCGACACGCGTACCGAAAAGTTCATCGAGCGCGGTATGGACCGCATCATGCGCGGTCGCACCACGTTTATGATCGCGCACCGCCTGTCCACTGTCCGCGACGCCGACGCCATCATGGTCCTCGAACGCGGCCGCATCATCGAGCGCGGCACGCACGAAGAGCTGCTCGCCCAGCACGGCGAGTACTGGCAGCTGGCGCATGGCTTAAAAGAGCTGGATTAACCCGTTCGAGCACGATGCTTTGATCTCTCCGTGCCCCTCACCTCGCCTCAAACCATCACAACATTCGACGTTTTTTGCCAAAATCGGGAAAAGCATCGAATGTTGTGATGGTTTTTCTGCCACTCGATCGGGTGGAATCGCTTTCTTGCGCACGAAGGTGTGCGGACCCGTGGGCAGGGGAATAAGGTTGGTTATCCGACTCCATTGGAGGGCTCATGGACCTGCCGATCGTCCTGTCCCATAAGACTGCCTGGCTGTACCACAACGTGGCGCGCCCGTCCGAGCCGCTCTCGCGAGCAAGCAGCCTATACGATGAGGACTCGCTTGCCAACGAGGCGGAGCCGACTGCGGACCTGCCCAAATTGGGGCTCGATGCCAAGGGGCTGAGGGCTTCAACGGCAGTTGGGATCGTTACCGACTATCTGGTTTCGCTCGGTATTCCACGAGAAGAGCTCGATCACATCGACACGCTCGTCAACTTCGATTTTGAGCGTTCGACGCCGGCTGGATTTAGGTGTCACGTATTTGGGGCGCCGATACCTCCAGGCCATCTTATCGAGGTGGCAGAGGGCCTTCTGGTGGTTGATGAGGTCATGTGTTTTGTCCAAGCGGGTTCGTGGATGAGCGAGCCCGAGCAGCTGGAATATGGCTACGAAATCTGTGCCCGATACCATTTGAATCATCTGTCGACAGGCGATTATATTGAGATGGGGCAGAGGTATACCGTTGCCGATTTGATTGCTTATTGCAATGAGAACCGATCTCGTCAGGGGGCTATACGCGCGGCCGCCGTGCTCAAGCGCGTGCACGATGGCGCGCGTTCGCCCATGGAGACGGCCACCGCAATCATGGTCGTAGCAAAACGTTCCCAGGGAGGGCTGGGATACGCCAAGATTGAGCTCAACCATCGGTTCGATGTTCCCAGCGAGTTCAAGTATCTCGCAAAGGCCGGGTATTTCGAGATCGACGTATATGCGCCTGCGAGCGGTACGGGGATTGAATACAACGGCTCGGACCATCTTGATAAACAGCGCAGCGCGTCGGATGCGGAGCGTATGACCGTGCTGAGCGCGCTGGGCTTTAGAATGATCGTCCTCACCGGGACTCAGTTTGCCCATCAGCTGCAATTGCATCGGGCGATGAACGCCATCGCGCTCGCTATGGGCCTTAAGTGCGACCGAAGCGAAGCGTTCCAAAAGCGGCAGAACGACCTGCGAGAATTCGTGATTCGGCACTGGGACGGCGGCCTTTAGGGGCGCTTTGGTCCTTCTACGGGGTGCCGTGGGCGGGTAAACCATCACAACATTCGACGTTTTTCGCCAAAATCGGGAAAAGCATCGAATGTTGTGATGGTTTGCGTGTTGAGGATGGGCTTGGGAAGCCGGTCTTGCTCGAAGCGACCTGTCCTGTCGTACGGGTGTCGGCGTGATTCTCTCGTGGGGTATTATGTTTTCCGAAGAATAAAACGCCGCGTGAGGGGAGGGCTGCGTGGACGGGCGCGTGCAACATGACGGCTTTGGCCGCGATATCAACTACCTGCGCATTGCCGTTACCGACAAGTGCAATTTCCGCTGCATTTACTGCATGCCGGCCGATGGCGTGGCGCCCCGCGCGCACGACGAGCTGCTCAGCGCCGAGGAAATCGCCCGCTTTGTGCGCTTGGTAGCGGGGGAGGGCATTCGCCGCGTGCGCCTGACGGGTGGCGAGCCGCTGGTCAGCCGCCGTATCATCCCGCTCATTCGTGACATCCGCGCGATTCCGCAGATCGAGGACATCTCGCTCACCACCAACGGCGCCCTGCTTCCCAAGTTGGCGCCGCAGCTCAAAGACGCGGGGCTTAACCGCGTTAACATCTCGCTCGACACACTTGACCCTACGCTGTTTGGAAAGATCACGCGCCTGGGTCGGCTCGAGCAGACCATGGCCGGCATCGACGCGGCGCTGGCTTGGGGCTTTGAGCCCGTTAAGGTCAACTGCGTTGTGGTGCGCCGGCTCAACCAGGATGTGGCGGCCCTCGCGCGGCTCACGCTCGACCGCCCCATCCACCTGCGCTTTATCGAATACATGCCCATCGGCGACGAACACACGAGCTCGCATTGCGCTGTGGATCCGCATGCGCCCGCGCTCAATCCCGAGCTGTGGGACGCGAGCGATACCGTGCCGAGTGACGAGCTGCGGGCGCGCATCAATGCCGGGGCCACCGCGGCGGGACTGGGCGAGCTCGAGCCGCTCGACATCAACGACGCTCCTGCCGGCGCGGGCCCTGCGCGCTATTGGCACTTTCCGGGCGCGGCGGGAACGGTTGGCTTTATTAGCGCCATGTCCAACCATTTTTGCGCGAATTGCAACCGTCTGCGCCTGACGGCCGATGGCAACGTGCGTCCGTGCCTGTTCAGCGATGCCGAGTATTCGGTGCGTGAGGCGCTGCGCCGTGGTGATGATATGCGGGTACTTTCGATTTGGCGCGATGCCGTGGCCCACAAACCGCAGGAACACGCGATAATTGAGGGCACGCAACGATTTATGTCCCAAATCGGAGGATGATCATATGGCCAAGAGCAGGTACGCCGATGCCACCAAGGCCGCTCGCAGGGCCGCGATGTCTGCCCACAAAGCCACGGCTGCGCGGACGCGTCGGCGTTACCAGCAT
>CABSMZ010000009.1 GCA_902478875.1 uncultured Collinsella sp. | reverse complement strand
ATACTGGGCACCAGCGAGAAGTACATCTCGATGCTGGAGAGGGGCCAAAGGGAGCTCAAGCCCATAAGGAGGGCCTACGAGGCATGGGTCGAGGCCGGACTTCCGCTCGATTGGGACAGGCAAGCCTTCGATGCCGAGCGCAAAATGGATTCTAAAAAACACCTTGCCAAATAGGAGCGTCATAATTTTGTGATGGCGCTGCCGTGGAACCTTTTGGTAGCCGGTCCGATTTCCCACTTCGTCTTCCGTCGCGCCTTCCCTGTGGGGACGGTTTTCGAGGAGGAGCATGCCGAGCTCTTGGAGCAGGCTATGGCTTCTGAGTGCGAGTAGCTCGCTTAGGGATCTGCTGAGCGCGGGCGACTTGCTTGGTTGGAGCCCTAAGCGTGGATAGCTCTCTCGGCGACATTGCGGGCGTGAGCGGTGCGCATGACCGGAGGGCCCGTGCTGCTCCGTTGCCCGACGTGCTAGCGCGCAGAACAATCTGTTGGTGCATTCGGCGGCTGCTGAAGCGTTTCGGCAGCCGCTTTTTATACGGAGTTTAAATACAACAGTCTGTTGTATTACGTAGAGTGGTATATCTCTAGCAGGAAAAATGCGAGAGACGGAGCATTATGGCGTTGCTAGTAGGACTGGACGTAGGGTCGACGACGACCAAAGTTTACGCGATGCACGAGGATATGACCGAGGCGTGGTGGGGATATCGCCGCCACGGGGCGTGTCAGACAGCGAGCGTGCGCGCCATGCTCGGCGAGCTCGCCGAGCGCTTTCCCCATGAGTCGCTGCGCGTTGCGGTGACCGGCTCGGGTGCGCGCGATATCGCGACCGCGCTGGGCGCCTCGTACGTTCAGGAGGTGGTCGCCAACGCGCTCGCGATCAGCAGGTTCTATCCGCAGACGCGCTGCGCCATCGAGCTGGGCGGCCAAGACGCCAAGATAATCTTCTTCCGCACCAACGATAAGGGAGACATCGAGGTTGCCGACATGCGCATGAACGGCTCGTGCGCAGGCGGTACCGGTGCATTTATCGACGAGATGGCAAAGCTCATGGGGGTCGGCGCCGAATCGGGCGAGTTCGAGCAGCTCGCAAGCCGGGGAACGACCGTCCACGAGGTCTCGGGCCGCTGCGGCGTGTACGCAAAGACCGATATCCAGCCGCTGCTCAACGAGGGCATTCCTACCACCGACCTGGCGCTTTCGGCGCTTCACGCGGTCGCCCGCCAAACGATCGGCGGTCTGGCCCAGGGTATCGACATCGAGCCGCCGGTAATCTTCGAGGGCGGTACGCTCGCCTACAACCCCACGCTGGTCCGCGTGTTCCGGGAGCAACTGAATCTATCGGACGATCAGGTTATCGTCCCGCGCGATCCGCAGATCATGGTCGCGCGCGGTGCCGCCCTGTCGCTGACCGACATGTTCGCATCGTCCCAACCGATCGACCTTCCCGACGCTTTTGTCCGGCTGGATAAGCTCGAGACGGTCGCGCCCGCAAGCGGGGAGGGACGTCTTGCCCAGCCCTTTTTTGCCACACCTGCCGAGCAGGCGGATTTTACGGCACGCCATGGCAAAGAGACGCCGGCAAAGGGTCCGGATGCGTATGCGCCCGGAGAGACGGTGCGTGTGGCGCTCGGTATCGATTCGGGGAGCACGACGACCAAGTTCGCCCTGGTCGATGAGGCGGGTGAGCTTGTCGATTCGTTCTACGCGTCTAATAACGGCAGACCGCTCGACGTCGCCCAACAGGGTCTTGTCAGCTTGAAGAACCGCTGGGAGACAGCGGGAGTCACGCTTGCGATCGATGCCGTGGGCACCACGGGATACGGCGAGGAGCTTTTCGCGCGCGCGTTCCACGCCGACTACCATACGGTCGAGACGGTCGCGCACGCCCGCGCCGCGTGCGCATGCGTTCCCGATGCGACCTTCGTGCTCGACATCGGCGGACAGGATATGAAGGCCATCTGGCTCAACCACGGCGTGCTGACCGATATCGTCGTCAACGAGGCGTGCTCTGCGGGCTGCGGCTCGTTCCTCGAGGGTTTTGCCAAAAACCTCGGAATAGCCGTTGAGGATATCGCGACCGAGGCATTTTCGTCCAAAGCCCCCGCCGTTCTCGGCAGCCGCTGCACGGTGTTCATGAACAGCAGCGTCGTTTCCGAGCAGCGGCGCGGTAAGGGTCCGGGCGACATCATGGCCGGTCTCTGCCGTTCGATTATCGAGAACGTGTTCACCAAGGTCATTCGCGTTTCAAATCTCAACCGTCTGGGCGACAAAGTCGTCGTCCAGGGCGGCACGTTCCGAAACGACGCGGTGCTGCGCGCATTCGAGCAGTATCTGGGCAAACCCGTCACGCGTGCGCCCCACCCGGGGCTGATGGGCGCTATCGGTATCGCCCTGCTCGCGCGCGAGGAATGCCGCAAGGGCGACGCCGACACGTCGTTTATCGGGCTCGATGCCGTGGAGCGCTTCGAGCATCGCGAGTTCGGCGGCGTTACCTGCCGTCGGTGCAACAACCGCTGCCAGCGCGCGGTCGTGGCATTTGGCGACGGCTCGCTTTACGTCACGGGCAATCGCTGCCCGCGCGGCGGCGCCATCTCATGGGATGAGCTCGTGCGCGAGGTTCCCGCGGCGGAGGAGCTGCGTCCGCAGGGTGCTTGCGAGGCACAGGCACCCGGCACGGGGCGCGACCGGACCGCGGCTGCCCCCAATCTCTTTGTCGACCGCGAGGAGCTGCTGTTCGAGTCGTACCCCACGGTTCCCGTCTGCGGGGGGCGCGATGTCACGATTGGCATTCCCCGTGTGCTCGAGTTCTGGGACACCATGCCGTTCTGGTCGACGTTCTTCAGCACGCTCGGCTTTAAGGTGCGCGTCTCGGGACGCAGCACCAAGGCGATGTACGAGCGCGGTCTGGCGCACGTCACATCCGACACCGTGTGCTTCCCGGCCAAGCTCGTCCACGGGCACATCCGCAATCTCGTCGACGCCGGCGTCGACCGCATCTTCATGCCCATCATCACGACGGTGCCCACCGAAAACACCGCCTCTACCAGCGAGTGGATGTGCGCCGTCGTAAAGGGATACCCCTACGTGATGCGCAATTCCGATAACCCGGAGGAGCGTTTCGGCGTTCCGTTCGATACGCCGCTGTTCCACTGGTACGACGAGGGCGACCGAAACCGCCAGCTCAAGGCGTGGTGCAAGGAGACCTTCGATATCGATGCCGACCTGGTTGCCAAGGCGACCGAGCAGGCGGACCGCGCGCAGGAGACGTTTGAGAACCAGCTGCAGCTGCGCGGCAGGCAGGTGCTCGAGAACGTGCGCGAGGACGGCGGCTACGCGGTGGTGATCGCTTCGCGCCCGTACCACAACGACCCGCTGGTCAACCACGGGCTGCCCAAGCTCTTCTCTGAGCGCGGCATCCCCGTGCTGACGCCCGATGCGGTGCCGGGGGTCTGCAACGTCGATCTTTCCAACAGCCGCATCGACATCGTGAACAACTACCATGCGCGCATGCTGTCGTGCGCGGTCATCGTCGCATCGACGCCCGAGCTCGAGCTCGTGCAGATGGGCAGCTTCGGCTGCGGCCACGATGCGTATCTCACCGACGAGATCGCGCGCATGATGGGCGAGATGGGCTCCAAGGTTCCGATGATGATCAAGCTCGATGAGAGCGACGTCGCCGGTCCCATGGGCATTCGCGTGCGTTCGTTTATCGAGTCGGTCAACCGTCGTCGCGCGGAGGAGCGTGCCGAGGGCGCCCGGGTGCACGCGGTCCATCCGCTCGACGACCCGTATAAGGTCAAGTACACCAAGCGCGACCGGCACGACAAGATCGCGCTGGTCCCCAACACCTCCCATGCGTTCTGCAGGCTCATGACCGCGGCGATGCGCAATCAGGGCGTGCGCGCCGAGGCCCTTGATATCGGGCGCGAGGATGCCATCCGCCTGGGCAAACGCTATGTGCACAACGACATCTGCTTCCCCGCGCAAATCGTGATCGGCGAGGCGCTCGCGGCACTCGAGAGCGGTAAGTACGACCCGCACGACGTCGCCGTGGTGACTGGCAAGTATATCGGCGACTGCCGCCTGACGCACTACATGCCCCTGCTGCGCCGCGCGCTCGACGACGCGGGATACGACTATGTCCCGGTGCTCACCAACGACGACGTCGATGCCCACAATGCGCATCCGGGCTTCAAGCTCGGCCTTGGCCCGAGCATCCAGATCGCCTACGGTCTTCCCATGATCGATGCCCTCGAGGCCATGCTTAGGCGCATCCGTCCCTACGAGCTCGAGAAGGGCGCGGCGGACGCTGCGTTCGACCGCGCGCTCGATGAGGTTATCGAGGGCATGGAGCGCTCCGGGCTGAGAGGCCAGGCGACGGGCTTCAAACGCGCGCTTGCGATCATGGACGCCGTTCCGTACGACCGCTCGAACCCGCATCCGACCGTTCTCATCGTGGGCGAGTACCTGCTCAATTTCCATCTCGGCGCCAACCACGAGATCGAGCGCTACCTCGAGGACAACGGGCTCGAGGTCATCGAGGCGCGCATGACCGACGTGATCCGCAAGACCTATTTCTACAAGCATGCGCAGTCGCGCGAGTTCCACGTCGACCTGTCGCTGCCCGAAAAGGCCTGGTACGCCACGGCGGACAACCTGTTCGAGCTCGCGCACGACCGTTGCGACCGCCTGGGCGCGGCGAGCCCGCTCTACGAGCCGCCGACGCGCATGCCCGAGCTCGTGCGCGCGAGCGATAAGATCCTGCACCATACGTTCGATGCGGGCGAGGGCGTGCTGATTCCGGCGGAGATTCTCGAGCACGCCAAGCGCGGCTGCCGCAACTTCGTGATCCTGCAGCCGTTCGGGTGTCTGCCCAACCATGTCGTGGGGCGCGGGCTCATCCATGCGCTCAAGGAGCAGTATCCCACGGCGCAGTTCCTGCCGCTCGACTACGATCCCGACGTGAGCTTCGCCAACGTGGAGAACCGTCTTCAGATGCTCATCATGAACGCCAAGGCGCAGGGGTGCGGTGAGGCGCATGGCGAGACCGCGTAAGGACGCCGATGCGCCCGATGCACGCACCCGTATCATCGAGGCGTTTTGGGAGCTCATCGAGAACAACAGCATCTTCGAGCTGTCGGTTGGCGAGGTGACCCGCGCCGCCCAGTGCAATCGCGGAACGTTTTACTACTATTTTCACGATTTCGATGAACTCGTCGCCATCGCCATAGCCCAGCTGCTGCAGGATAACGAGCTCATCACCGATGCCCTCTGGCATTTTTCGAGCGAGGGCGACCTTTCGGCGTTCGACCGGCGCGACGTCCGCTGCCTGCTGCGGCGCATCGTCATCACCATGAGGGCGGGTGCCGCCGAGCAGGTCGTGCAGGGCATCCATACGATCATCATCGACCGCGTGAGAGAGATCGTCCACCCCGACGGAGAAGAGCTCAAGGCAGATTCGAGCTTTGCGGTGGGCTTTCTGGTCTCGGGCATCATGGGCTTTGTGATGGCGGTCGGTTTTGCCCGGGAGGGCGGCGAGGAGATAGACCTCGAGCAGCCGGGGGACAGCGCGTGCGCGTACCTGAGGGCGGTCGCCATGCAGACGGTGGAAACGGTCGCGCAAGTCGAGGGCGTCGATACATCCGAGCTGCTCGAACGCGTCTCCAAGGAGGCCGATGCCTATCGCGCATCGCGTGCGACGAGTCCCGACGTGGTGAAAGACGCCTAGGGTTTCTCTTGCGGGGCGCCTGTCGCGCATCGCGCGGTGAGTCCCGCGATGCGGTCATAACCTGCATTCATGTGAGCCGGGTTTATAGATATTCCTCCAGCTGTTAACATAGACAACCTGTGGGTAAAGAGACAAAAGCGCCGCCGACGGGCGGGCGTTTTGATTTCGATGAACTCATGTAAGGAAACGAGCATGTTAGATAGATTTACCGATCGAGCGCGCAAGGTCATGTCGATGGCCAAACAGGAGGCGCTCGATCTGCACTCAAATAAGGTGGGCACCGAGCACCTGCTGCTCGCACTCGCCAAGGAGGACGAGGGCATCGCTGCCGAGGCGCTGCGCTCGCTTGATATCTCCTACGACGACATCATGGACACCCTCAAGGAGGTCCAGACCACGGTTCCCGAGCCCAGCGAGGAGACCGAGGCTGCCAAGCTTGCCTTTACGCCGCTCGTCATTAGCGTGATGGAGCGCTCCTTCCGCGTGGCACGTGAGAACAACCAGACCTACGTGTCGACCGAGCACTTGCTGATTGGCATCGTCGAAGAGGGTAACGGCATGGCCATGGACATCCTCATGCGCCTGGGTGTGTCGTCCGCCTCCATCAAAAAGGCTATCGAGAAACTTACCGCCAAGGACCAGGACAAGAAGCGTCCGCTCGCCGGCGCCGGTGCCGGGCGTCCCGGTGCGGGCCTGCCGTTCTTTAGCGGCTCGGACGCGTCGCAGCAAAAGGGGAGCGGCACCGATACGCTTAAGCAGTTCGCCACCAACCTTACGCAGAAGGCGCGCGACGGCGAGCTCGACCCTGTAATTGGTCGCGAAAAGGAAGTCCAGCGTATGATGGAGATCCTTTCGCGTCGCACCAAGAACAATCCGCTTATCTTGGGCGACCCCGGCGTGGGCAAGACGGCCATCGTCGAGGGCCTGGCTCAGCAGATTGCAGCTGGCAACGTGCCCGAGAACCTTATGAACCAGAACATCTGGACGCTCGACCTGCCGGGCCTCGTTGCGGGCGCCAAGTATCGCGGTGAGTTTGAGGAGCGCCTCAAGAACGTGATCCAGGAGGCGACCGAAGCCGACGACGTCATCTTGTTTATCGACGAGATGCACACCATCATCGGTGCCGGTTCTGCCGAGGGTTCTATCGATGCGAGCTCTATGCTCAAGCCCGTGCTCGCGCGCGGTGCTTTCCAGATCATTGGTGCCACCACGGCTGAGGAGTTCCGTAAGTACCTCACTAAAGATCCGGCCTTTGAGCGCCGCTTCCAGACCATCGATGTCGAGGAGCCGAGCGTCGAGGACACGGTCAAGATCCTGACCGCGCTCAAGCCGCGCTACGAGGAGCACCACCATGTGCGCTATACGCAGGGTGCTATCGAGGCCGCCGCGAACCTTTCCAACCGCTACATCCAGGATCGCTTCCTGCCCGATAAGGCCATCGACCTCATCGACGAGGCCGGTGCCCGCGCTCGCATCGCCGCGAATCGCGCGCCCGAGCCGGTGCGCGAGGCCGAGCATCGTATAGAGGAGCTCAAGGCCGCCGCGCAGGAGGCCACCGAGAGCGATGACATGAACAAGGCCGCCGAGATCACCGAGCAGCAGAAGGCCGCCGAGATTGAACTCGCCGAAGCCAAGGCCGCCTGGACCGCCGAGCTCGACGCCAGCCCGCTCACCATCGACGTGAGTCAGATTGCCGACATCGTGTCCGTGACTTCGGGCGTGCCGGTTTCCTCGCTCACCGAGAGCGAGAGCCGTCGCCTGCTGCAGACCGAAAGCGTGCTCAAGACCCGCATTATCGGCCAGGACGAGGCCGTCGAGGCCGTCGCCAAGGCCGTGCGCCGCAGCCGCTCGCCGCTCAAGGACCCGCGTCGTCCCGGCGGCAGCTTTATCTTCCTGGGTCCCACCGGCACGGGCAAGACCGAGCTCGCCAAGACGCTCGCCGAGTATCTCTTTGGCAGCAAAGACGCGCTCATCAGCTTCGACATGTCCGAGTTCGGTAGCGAGTTCGAGGTCTCCAAGCTCATCGGTAGCCCTCCGGGCTACGTCGGTCACGACGAGGGCGGCCAGCTCACCAAGGCCGTTCGTCGCCACCCGTACTCGGTCGTGCTGTTCGACGAGATCGAGAAGGCGCACCCCGATATCTTCAACATCTTGCTGCAGGTGCTGGAGGAGGGCCGCCTGACCGATAGCCAGGGCAAGACGGTCGACTTCCGCAACACCGTGATCATCATGACGTCCAATGTGGGCGCCCGCGAGATTGCGCAGGATGCGAGCGTGGGCTTTGGCACCACCGGCGAGCAGGGTCTCACGTCGAGTGAGATCCGTGGTCGCGC
This sequence comes from uncultured Collinsella sp., assembly GCA_902478875.1. GTDB lineage: Bacteria > Actinomycetota > Coriobacteriia > Coriobacteriales > Coriobacteriaceae > Collinsella. The sequence continues at coordinate 17,310 of CABSMZ010000009.1, read as the reverse complement.
GATGGGCGAGCTCAAGCGCCTGTTCCGCCCCGAGCTGCTCAACCGTATCGACGACATTGTTGTGTTCCAGAAGCTCTCGGGCGAGAATCTCACCAAGATCGCGCACCTGCTGGTGGACGACCTGCGCCAGCGTCTGATTGCCAACGGCATGAACATCAAGCTCACCGATGCGGCCTATGACAAGATCGTGGCCGAGGGCACCGACCTCACCAACGGTGCGCGTCCGCTGCGCCGTGCTATTCAAAAGCTCATCGAGGACCCGCTGTCCGAGGAACTTCTGGCCGGCGAGTGGGGCGAGGGCGATACCGTCCTGTGCGACGTGGCCGATGGCAAGTTTGTCTTTAGCCACGGTACGGGCGAGATCCCGGCACCGCGTCCGGCGGGTACGCTCGGTGGCGATACCACCCCGGCGGCACCGCACACCGGCAACGCCGCGCCCGTTGGAGGCGGCGTGAGCTCGGGCCCCGGCGGCATGATGCAAGCCGGCTCCGGCGCGCTGTAGGGGCTGAATATAACCTTGCATGATGGGGGGCGTTCCTGATGAGGGTGCGCCCCTTTTCTTGTAGAGAAGAGTTTCCGGTAACGATAATATAATTGAATAAGATCTGCTGGATGGCAAAAGGAGTTACTATGGCGAATAGCGCTCAAAGAATTGAGATGTCGTTCGATAACATGAGAAAAATCGGAATGGTTCTTTGTGCCGTGCTGGTACTTATAGCCATCGCTACTATCGTCGTCTTTGGTTCGGCATTTGTTGTTGCATGCCATAGCGTTTTGAATGGCGCAGTGGTAATCGAGGGGGTCGTTGAGCTTGGTGAGGGCGGCAGCATCGCGCTTCCAAACTTGGCGCTATGGGCGGTTTTGCTCCTTGCAGGGGAGTTTACATTGTTAAGCATCAGCTTCGATGTCGCCCGTCGTCAATCGCCTTTTACTATTCGACATGCACGGATGATTGCCGTTATTGCTTGCCTATTTGCAATTAATGCTGTGATGGGCTCCCTACAGATTGGCAGCGATTTAAAAATAATGATGGGCAATTGTATGTTGAGCTGTCGTATGAATTCCGCTCTCCTTCAGATTGGTGACTCAGGCATCACTTTGGATGTGGGATCCATCATTGCAATGATGGTTGCTTTCGCTTTGTCGATCTTCTGGCGCTATGGGGCGCTTTTGCAGTCCCAGTCCGATGATTTGGTCTAGGTGATTGACCATGGATTATCTCATTATTGAGGTTGAGACACTTTTGCTCAAGACCGGGAAAACAAATGCCGATCTAATAAGAGCGACTGGGCATACGCCAGCTAACATTTCTAAAATCCGTAATGCAAAAATTAAGGCTATACGCTTGAAGACATTGCTCGATATCTGTGTTGAGTTGGATTGTCAGCCGGGAGATTTGATCCGTCGCGTGAGTGAAATAGAACTTGAGGAGCTTACCATCGCGCGTGCGCGGAATAAGATTTTGCAAAGACGCAACCCCGACCCCTCCGAGATATTGCCCACAGAGGTTTACGTAGTAGATCTTTCTAAGGAATAACAAAACAGAATAAGAAGACAAACACGTATACATGCAAGGCTCCTACCGCAAACGATCGGTAGGAGCCTTATTTTATCTGAAAATAGTTCTTGAAATCATAAGGTTATCGATATACGATAACGAAGTATTAAAACAGACGATAAATCGAAAGGAGGTAATTATGAACTGGGTAATCGATCCGTGCAGCAACGTGCAGGGTGGCGGTGGTGGCTGCCGCAATTACCACCCGTGTTCGCGCTGTAGCTGTTTTGGCGTCTATGTTCATTTCTAGCAACGCGAACGTTAATGCTGGTTAAGACAGCAGAGGGTAAGCAGCGTGGTCGATAACTGCCATCCGTCGGCCGCGCTGCCTTTTTTAATGAGGTTCATGAGACATGGGTAATGCGATTTCAATCAAGGATCTATCAAAGCGCTACGGCAAAAACTGGGCGTTGTCTGATGTTTCATTTGATATAGATGAGGGCGAAGTGTGCGCTCTCGTTGGGGAGAACGGCGCGGGGAAGAGTACGTTGATTGATATTCTTCTTGGCTTGCTTAAAGCAACGAAAGGCTCAATCAGTTTTTTCGGCGAGTCTGGGAGAACAGGTCTGGCAAGAGCACGCAGAAATATCGGATTCGTCCCCGACGGCTGTGGGGCATTCTTGAACTTAACCGGCCGAGAAAACTTGATCTCACGCTGTATCGAGTGGGGGCTGCCGAAAAATGAAGTTAATCGAGTGCTCGCTGCCGTTGGCCTAGAAAATGCGGCGGATGCATCGGTAAAACAATACTCGCTCGGCATGAAGCGTCGTCTGGATATCGGAACGGCTCTTCTGGGCAACCCGCAACTACTCATTATGGATGAACCCATAAACGGGCTCGATCCAGTGGGTGTGATTGAGGTGCGTGATCTCCTGCTGTCGTTGAAGGACAAACGGGATAAAACGGTGCTCATTTCAAGCCATAACCTAGATGAATTGGAGAAAGTTGCGACATCTTTTGCTTTTCTCCATCAAGGCAGGCTTCTCGTTAAGGAAGAAAACTCCTACAAAGACAGAAGTCTGGAAAAGCGGTTTTTGGATTTGATCGGGGAGGCAGATAATGCAACTTCTGCGACTGATTAGATGCGAAGCCCGTCGGTTGCCCAGAAATCCAGCCTTTTTCGTGTTGTTGATCTGGGGAATTTGGATTGTTAAAGATGTCTGTAATCCAAATATGTATGGGACTTATGGAACATCTGATTTAGGGGGAGTCGGCAAACAGATTGGTTTCTTTGCAAACATCCTCGACAAGACTGACCCGGCTGGTTCGGCGGTTCGGACGGCACTATTCATGACCTACGAGTGGTTTTTCGTTCTAGTCGGATGCATTGTTATTTCCTGCGCCATGGATTATCAAAGCAGGTCTTCTGAAGTGACGTATGCAAAAGGGATGGGTGTAGCAAAGGCCGTTGTCGCAAAGTGGCTTGTTCTGACGATTGCAACTTCAACAGCGTTCAACCTGTTTTCGGGATTCACTCTCTTCAAATCTCCGCTTGGCTGCTATGTGGATGGGCGGGTGTTTCTTGATAGATACCTGCCCGTGTTGCTTTTGATTGATGCTATTTTGGCTGCATTAGTAGCTCAGTCGATGGCAGTTTTCTATTTGTTTAGAAATGCACCGCTTAGCATTATGTTGGTGTTGGTCGGGACGCTGCTCGCCTCCGATGAATATACGTTGGTGGTCTTTTCCAATCACGCATCGACGCAAATTCCCTGGTGGATCTCAGTCGGACCATACTTGCGCCATCTTGGAAATCTGTGCTTTCAAGGCCTAGCCATTAATCAGATCATTCTTTTCTCTGTCATTTGCACCGTTGTTTCGTTGCAGCTCGGGGTCATGGGAATCAAAGCGAGGAGGGGGTAGAAATGCGCTACGAAGATATGATTAAGGCTGAAGCCTATCGAGTTATGAAGAGCAAAGCGCCTCTTCTGCTGATTACGGCAGGTTTCGTGCTCGCATTGCTCTATTCTGTGTCTTATGAACCATGGAGAGCCTACGGAACGAGCGATTGGCTTGGCGACGGTGTTATGGGCTTCTTTCCAAACCCACAATATGGTTTTGGGGGAATTCCGGGAGACCTCGTTAAAGATGGAGCTCGCTACCTTTCCGCTGTGGCACCGCTTGCCCATTCCCTGTTCTTTCCTATTGTTGCTGTTCTCGTCATCGGCTATGCGTTTCGAACTCCGATAACGGGATCTCAATGGCTTGTTTCCTATGCAAGGGGAATGAAAACAGTACAGTTGCTGGTTGCAAGGACTCTTGTCTCGATTGTCGCGCTTGTCGGTGGTTTTGTTCTCTTTTCGATACTCGTTGGTGCGGTCCAAAGCGCGAGTGGCATAGGAATGACGATGGATATGATCGGAGAGTTTCTTCTTCGGCTGTCTCTTGCTGCCTTGATTTGCACAACGTTATGCCTGCTGCTCGTCCTGGCCATCTCGCTCTTTGGAAATGGCGCGTTTGTTCTATCGTTCATCATCCTGCTGCTTTATTTGGGGTACGGGAATCCAAATATGCCACTGCACTTGACATGGCTGGCGACCCTTGCGTCCCCGCGACCAATTCAATTCATCGTGCCGGGGACGTTGCTATTTGTAGCGCTGGCAACAGTCGTTCCCATTGTCAGCCTCGGACTTTGTTGGGCTATCAAGGGTGCTATCAGAAAACGGAGCATATAAATGAAAGAGTCTGAATTTAACGTTATTGAAGAGAATGATGTGAACGGTATCACTATCTACAATACCCAGTCTGGTGGCGTTCTCGACCTTGACGCTGCGCACACGAATGAGCTGAATTTATATCGCAAGGGTTCCGCCGCCTTGGATGGTGATTTCGAAGAGGCCCTTAAGATGGGTGGCATGTTGGTAGATGACGATGTTGACGAGCGGCGAATGTTGATGCTTGAGAGTTTGTCGGCAAGGTTTGCAAATGACTATTTAGGACTGACGATTGCTCCAACGCTGGCGTGCAACTTTAGGTGTCCCTACTGCTATGAAAAGGGCTGTTCGCACCCCACTATGTCAGAGGAGACAATGACGGATATCGCAACATTCGTGCGTTCCGGCTATTCCGGGATCAACGATCTTCACGTTGACTGGTATGGAGGCGAACCCCTACTTTGCGTGGACATGATCGAACGACTGACAAAAGAACTGAGAGGGGCGATTAGGCCAGACGCTAGTTATTCTGCCGGTATGGTAACGAACGGATATCTCCTGACGCGAGAAATTGCTCAGAAGCTTGCTGATTGTCAGGTCGGTTCGGTTCAAATCACTATCGATGGCTCAAAGAGGGATCATGATTCGCGGAGGGTCCCAGCTGACGGTCGCCCGACATATGACACCATTATCGAGAATATCATCTCGTGTGCCGACGTTCTTCAGATTACCATTCGCGTGAATGTCGATGAGTCCAATAGCAAAGAGGTCGATGCGTTGATTGACGAGCTTGACGCTAAAGGGCTTCGCGGTAAAGTCGCGATTTATCTTGCTGCGGTCGACAATGTTAACGATACTTGCTCAAATGACATTCATTGTTTTTCTCAGCGTGGGTTCTCTCAAGTTGAAACGTTCTTTATGGATAAAGCTAGCGAGCGCGGATTCAACGTTATTCCGTTTACGCCGTATGAACCAGGCGTCTGCTGTGCGGTTTCCCTTAATTCGTTTGTCATCGATCCGCTTGGTAGACTTTTTAAATGTTGGGATGAGGTTGGCAAGGGCGAGTGCGCCGTTGGAAATGTTCGAGAAGGTGTGAAAGCTAATTCGAACTATTTGAAATGGATGGAGTATTTGCCAAACGACCCAGTATGTGGCGAGTGCGTAATGTTTCCGGCTTGTATGGGCGGATGTCCCCACGCCGCCATGGAGGGCCAGAGAAAATGCGCGAGCGTTAAGTTCAATGCCAGGCAGAGAATGCGATTGGCTTGTACTTATCAGTACTCACATAAGGCAGATCACGATGTTTAGATTTTGGAAGATATATCTCCTCCATAAGCCAAGGCTTTATGTCTATCTGCTTCTCGATGTCTTGTCTCAGCTGTGCAGTCTTGCTGAACCATATTTGTTGGGGCTGACTGTAAATGTGCTGGCGGCAAAAAATGTCCTCGGTATTAGTTTGCGGACGCTAGTCTTATGTGTTTTCGCGATTGGCGTGGTCGCCATTGTGGGGTCAGTGTTGGCCTATTGGACTTCCCTAATCTATGTCGACCTTCAAGCGCATGCAGGATATCAACTTAACGCTGACACACTTGAACACGTCAAGCGTTTGCCCCGGAAGTTTTTCATCGGATTTGACGCGGGCTATTATAATCAGCAAATCAATCACGATTCAAACGATCTCATAATATTCGGAATAACATCGGCGTCAAATATCATTGGCGGTGTTGCAACGATTATTTGTTCCTTGATTATGTTGATGAATATAAACATTGCGATGGCGATTGCCTGTCTAGCCTGCATCGTTACGGGGGCAGTAGTTTATCGATTGTTTAGCGGGCTGCTGTTCAATCGAGGCTTTGAGTTTCAAGAAAAGACCGCTGCTTTCTATGGGACTCTCCAGAGCCAGCTGGAGAGCGTCTCCTTTCTTCGTCGCCATTCATTATTCGATTTCTATTCCTTGAGGCTGCAGAAGGCTTTCGATGGTCTTTATCCAGCTATATTGGCTAACCAAAAAGCCGGATCACGGTTCGAACTTGCGAATCAGTTGATTTTTTCCTTCGCGCAGTTCTGTTTGCTCGCGATTGGAGGCTGTGAGATTGTCGCAGGCAAAATGCCGGTTGGTTTTCTGCTGACGGCATTGAGCTATTATTCGAGCGCCAATTCTGCTCTGGTGAACTTGCTTTCTTGGGGCAAAAGCTACCAGGCGAGCAAGGTGAGCGCCCAACGCCTTAAGCGCCTTTGGGCAATGGATGAAGAGGTAAACGGTTCTGTCCGCATTGGTTCTCCTGTTTCACTTGTGTGCAAGGGCCTGTCGATTTGTCGCCCTGATACCGATCGAATCATAGATTATCCAGAGCTCATCTCGCTTAATCGAGGAGTCTTATACGGCGTGTCGGGCGCAAACGGAAGCGGGAAAAGCACGCTTCTCGATGGCATAGCTGGTCTATATCCCGATGATTGCGTTGGGACTATTGCTTATGACGAGGTTGATTTGAGCCAGATTGATTCCATGAATCTACGCTCGTATGTCGTCGGTATCGCCGAGCAAGAACCTGAAATCGTTAACGGAACACTCAGAGAGAATCTGACGCTACTCGCGGGCGATAATTGTCCAATTCTTGAAGTCGGGCGACTTGTAGACCAGTTTGGTTTGACAAAACTGGTCTCAACACTTCCCAATGGTCTTGATGGGGTGCTGGACGAGCAAAACCATAATATATCGGGTGGTGAGAAGCAGAAGATTGCAATTATTCGTGTATTGCTTAAGGACTCACCCGTCATGTTATTCGATGAACCGACGTCGGCGCTTGACGGGGCGAGTAGGTCAGCGCTCATTGAAATTCTGCAGCAGAAGAAAGAAGATCATATAGTGGTTGTTGTCTCGCATGATCCCGAGTTGCTTGAGGCTTGCGACGAGGTGATTGAGCTGTAAAAGCTTGTGCATAGCGCTTCGTTGCGGTGCCCATTGCCTGTGAATAGCGAATTGCAGCCGATGTGAGCAGTTGTTCCAAATATGTATCAGCTATTTTTATTGCGACCCCGTAAGGGGCGATTTCGGTCCCTTTCGAAGGCTTCGACGGTGATTCGATGTCGAGCCACCTGCCTGTCAGAGGAATTGCTATACTAAAACCAATAGGTTTGTATAGCATGCAAGGAGGCAAGGTTATGGCAACGGCGTTGCTCGACAGACGTTCCGCTCAGATGAACGTGCGCCTTGATTCTCAACTCAAGGAGGCGGGAGATGCAGTGCTCGCAAGCCTCGGCATGACGCCGTCGCAAGCGGTGAGGGAACTGTGGCAGTACTTGACCGAGAATGGTCATATGCCCGTCGCAAAAAGAAATAATGACGAAGTTCTGCCTGACGACATACGGTCGAAGGCGAGTTCGTCCCATGTCTCGGAAGGGGCCGCGTTAGTTTCGAAGTATTACAAGCGGTTCTCGATTCAAAGGACGAGCGCTGACGAAGCCTACGATTACGACGAGCTCTACGACCAAATGATGAGCGAGAGATTCAGCGATTGGATCGAATCATGAACGGCGTCGGTGCAAAACGTCCGCTCAAGCTGTTAATCGACACTAACATCTGGCTCGATTACTTTCTCGGTCGCACAAATGCGTCCGAGTCAATAGTCGAGCTCTTTTCTCGTGCGGCGGAAGCGGAAGACATCGTCCTTTTCTCGTCCTCCCTGTCTGTAAAAGATATCTACTACATCTTGGGAAGGACGATGAAGGGCGATGCCCGCCGCGGGGGTGTTCTCACTCCCGAAGCTATCGCCGCCGCCGACGAGACAGGCGTGGGCGTGCGTTCGCCTGATTCGGCAAAAATCGATTATCGCCTCGGTCGGAGCGGACGAGGTGTTCGATTCCTTTGTGTTCAAGCATCATCACAATGACTTTGAGGACGATCTTATATTGGGCGTTGCCAATCGTATTGATGTCGATTACGTGGTAACAGGGGATAAAGACCTTATCAAACATACCAATGGCATATGCATTGACGTTTACCAGGCTCTGAGGTTGGTTGGAGAGGCCAACGGATCCTAGGTGCTATCCATCTAACCTGCTTTAGCTTGATAAAGTGTCGTCTTCCCGCCGTTAGCCGATGATGCAAGGGCGCTCGGCGTTTTCGACTGGTTTATGCACGCAAAGTCTGGGAATATACAAGACGCATGTCTTACTGTCTAACCAGTTGCGCCAAGGAGGCACCATGGATTACAAGATCACCGGCTACGAGCCCGCCCAGCTGTTCCATTTCTTTGAGGAGGTCAGCGCGATCCCCCGTGGGTCTGGCAACGAGAAGGGCATCAGCGATTTCCTGGTTGCGTTTGCTAAGGAGCGCGGCCTCGATGTGTACCAGGACGAGGTCTACAACGTCATCATTCGCAAGCCCGCTTCTGCCGGCGCCGAGAATGCTCCGACTGTGATGCTGCAGGGCCACATCGATATGGTGTGCGACAAGTTGGGCTCTGTTGAGCACGACTTTACGACCGACGGTATCGACCTGGTCGTGAAGGACGGCGTCCTCACCGCTAACGGCACCACTCTGGGCGCCGACAACGGTATCGCCGTCGCTCTGATGCTCACTGTTCTCGATGACGATTCGATCGTTCACCCCGCCCTCGAGTGCGTATTCACCACCGACGAGGAGACTGGCCTGGTCGGCGCCGAGACGCTCGACAAGTCCCAGATTAGCGCTCGCACCATGATTAACCTTGACTCCGAGGAAGAGGGCGTTGCCACCGTCAGCTGCGCCGGCGGCGTCGTCGTTACCTACACTTGCCCGATTGCGCGCGAGCACAAGACCGGTAGCACCCTCACGCTCGACATCTCCGGCCTACTGGGTGGTCATTCCGGCAACGATATCAACCTGGAGCGCGGCAACGGCAACCTCATCATGGCCCGCATCATCGACCGCCTGATGGTTGCCGGCGAGCCCGCCATCGTCAGCTTTAACGGCGGCACCAAGGACAACGCCATCAACCGTGAGTGCAAGGCTGTTCTGGTCTACGCCGACCACGCTGCCGCCGAGGCCGCGGCCCAGATCGCAAAGGGCATCATCGCCGACGTCACTGCCGAGCTCGAGGTCTTCGACCCCGGCTTTACCTGCACCGTCGAGATTGCCGATAACGCTGAGGTCGAGGCTATGGACCAGAAGTCCGCGCTTGCCCTCATCCGTGCCCTGCGTCTTGCCCCTAACGGCGTGATTCGCCGCAACGTCGCCACCGACGGCTCCGTCGAGGTTTCCTCCAACATCGGTGTGGTTGCCACTTCTGACGACGAGGTCAAGATCATGCTGTCCCCGCGCTCCTCGATCACCTCGCTGCAGAACGAGTTCAAGGACCGCCTGCAGACGCTGGCCGATGTCCTGGGCTTCGACGCCAAGTTTGAGTTCGAGTATCCCGGCTGGAGCTATGCCGAGCATTCGCCGGTCCGCGAAGTCTTCGTCGAGAGCTATCGTGAACTCTTTGGCTCTGAGCTGCGCATCGAGTCCATTCACGCCGGCCTTGAGTGCGGCCTGTTTGCCGAGGCCCTGCACGGCCTGGACGCCATCGCCGTGGGCCCGACGCTCTCCGATGTCCACACCCCGGACGAGAGCATGGAGCTCGCTTCTGCCGAGCGCTTCTACGAGCTGCTCATCGACGTGCTCAAGCGCCTCGCCGCGTAAAGGTTGCGCTAGCAGCAGTCCGAGCCACGTGCTAGCGGATTGCAAATGACACTACGAGAGGGGGTACCCGGTCTTTTGCGACAGGTGTCCCCTCTCTTCTTTTAAGAAATGGGAAATTGATTGGCGTCTAGCCCATATCCGCCCTGATGAGGTCGAGGGTTCGCTGGCAGTTTTCGCGGACGGGGCCGAGCATATGCTCGCGCAGGTCCGCCATGCCGGGCAGGTCGGCGTATTCGTCCATGACCTCTTCCATGCAAATGGGTACCTCGTAGGCGAGGTCCATCATGGTCGCAAAGCAAAACTTCTCGGATAGCCCGGCATCGGTGAGCGCCGTCTCCAGCGCGGGGTCGCCCATACCGTGGTATCGGCGGATAGCACCTGGACCGATGCGCCCCACTCGATTTTCGCCGCCAACGCTCATGGCAAGGCGCGCCCGGCGGCGCATACGCTCGTACGCCAAGCCCGATGCGACATCGTACATGGGTGCGAGCGCTGCGTTTGTGCCTTTGCCTAGGATGAGCGAGTAGTTTTTAGCGTGTGCGTCAGGCGCTCCGATAATGGCGTTATAGAACAACATATAGGTAAAAAGCACAAGATTCATGTGGTGGGGGACTGTGTTAATCAGTCGTTCTTGGATGTCTCGTGTGGTTGGTCCTCCGTCGGCGGTGTATTTCTGGCTTGGCAATACACCGAGCGCCTGGCAAAAGTCCTCCTGATGCAGCCTTTCGATATTTCCGCTGCTATTGACCATTCTGTCGTACCGTTCAACGACGAGCGCGGCTTCGTCTTCAAATGTGCAATAGGAGACGTTGGCAGTTGGAATGCCAACACGCCGAGCCGTTTTCATGCAGACGAATTCGTTTAAGGCCTGATGTTTGAACCCAACGACACCATTTTTGAAGATATGGGTAGTGGGGGATGACCCTAGACATTCGCACCATTGGCCATCATGCCAAGCTAGTGCAAATTTGCCTTGGTTGCCGCCCAGGGACCAGCTTTCGTTGGAGCCCATCCATGTCTCTCTTTCGTCATCGCGAATTGCTTTGAGCTTGTGAGCGATTTGAGAATTGGTAAGCGGGCGGTATGCCGAGACCCTGCCGCGGGCGGCGCCTAATTGATCGGTTCGACAAAACTGAACGGCCCCTGCGCAGTCAAGACCGATATGGCACAAGAGGGCGACGGGGTTGTTGGATGCAACGTCATGCTCGGCGGCAATAGCGCGACGCTGCTCTTGGCTGTCGGGCAAAAGGCCAAATAGGAACGGGCGGACGATGTTATGGCCATACGTGCGATTGGAAAGCGGCATTGTAAGCGATAGTGGTGCTCCGCGATAGGTTGGGGCGTATACAAAGCTGCAGAGTCCATGCTCGTCTTGCCGGAGAGTGCCTGCGATTTCGCCACAAATGAGGGTCGCAAGCTCCATCTCTGCCATTTATTTCACAACCTTACAGTCAAAGGAGAGGTCTGAAGTGTCGGAAAGGCCTTGCTCGGCTGCGATTTGGGCCAGCAAGGCACCATAGGAAGATGGCGTTCCCTGTCGAGCGGGTCGTCTGCCTACGCTTGGCTTTGGCAGGGCATTCGAGTTCGCGATAGGGAGGTCCGCTTTCGTCGTCGGATGTTCGGAGGGCGATGCGATGGAGTCGTTATCGCTTTGCGCAAAGAGACCTATGTCGAGTGCGTTAAAGACGGTCAGTAACTTGTCGAGCCGAATACCCGTGGCGTCTCCTAGCTCGAGCGATGCGAGCAGGCGCTCCGAAACGCCGGCTTTTTTAGCGAGGGCCGCACGGGTGATTCCCTGCGACTCGCGTGCCTGACGCACATAGATGCCAGCTTGGCGCGGTGTGGTGATGGGAAGGGTATCCATGGCGATCTCCAAATGTGCAGAGTTTTGCATATCAGTATGACATGCAAAACTCTGCACGAAAAGGCCTCATACAAAACTTTGCATGAGGCCTTGTACTGGCGTTGAGTTTTGAGCGATTGTGCTTGGCGTTACAGCGCCAAAATCCCCAGGTGCTCAAGCAGGATCTTGAGCCCGATGAGGATAAGCACGACGCCGCCCACGATGGTGGCGGGCTTTTCGTAGCGCGCGCCAAAGGTGTGGCCGATCGCTACGCCGACGACGGAGAAGATAAACGTTGCGACGCCGATAAGCGATACGGCGGGAACGATGTCGACCGAGAGTGCCGCAAACGAGATGCCTACGGCTAGGGCATCAATCGAGGTGGCGATGGCAAGGATTAGGTACTCGCCCAGGTCAATCCTCTCGGCATTCTTGTTGTCGCCTTCGTCCTCGTCCTCGGTAAAGGCCTCCCACAGCATTTTGCCGCCGATGAAGGCGAGCAGAATAAAGGCGATCCAGTGGTCGATGGGTCCGATGATGCCCATGAATTGACTGCCAAGCGCCCATCCGATTACGGGCATGCCGGCCTGAAAGCCGCCAAAGAACAGGCCGAGCACCGCGGCGACTTTAAGGTTGATCTTCTTCATGCCAAGGCCCTTGCAGATGGATACGGCAAAGGCGTCCATCGAAAGGCCAACGGCGAGCAGCACGAGCTCTGCGAGTCCCATAGTCTGGCTCTCTCTCTGCGGGCGGGCCCGCGTGTACCTCTTGGGGGAGTAACAAAAAAGACCCGTGGCGTACGCGTTGCGCGCACAGCCACGAGTCTCGTTCATTAAGGCAAGCCAGGCCGCATCGGCCAGTGTGTTGACTTACCGCGCCACCGGAGGCGAACCCGGTCACGCGACTACTCCCTCATTCATGTGAACCCCGATGCTACCACATAAGCAGCTCATTTGGGTTGGGGCTCTTTTGACTACCCCAGCGGTGTTCGCTCATTCTGTAAGCATCGGATTTCGCAAGCGCTGCGGGGACAAACCGTGAGAAACTATTTAGCGTTTATGGAGCGTATACGATGGGAGCGATGCCTTGGATAAGAACGAGCTGCAAAAGCGTATGGAACAGGCTATTCGCCTGACTGCCCCCGGCCAGCCGATCCGCACCGCCCTCGACATGATCATTGCTGGTCACCTGGGTGCCCTTATCTGCGTCGGCGACACCGAAAACGTACTCGCTGCCGGTAACGACGGCTTCCCGCTCAACATTTCGTTTACCTCGAACCGCCTGTTCGAGCTTTCCAAGATGGACGGTGCCATCGTCATCGATGGCGACCTCACCCAGATCCTGCGCGCCAACTTCCACCTCAATCCCGATCCCTCGCTCGCCACGAGTGAAACGGGCATGCGTCACCGTACTGCCGCTCGCATGTCGGTGCTCACCGACGCCATCGTGATCTCGGTTTCGGCTCGTCGTGCCGTCGTCAACGTGTACGTCCACGGTAAGAGCTACGAGATCCAGCCTGTCACCACCATCATGAGCTCGGTCAACCAGCTCGTCGCCACGCTCCAGACTACCCGTCAGTCGCTCGACCGCTCCCTGCTGCGCCTGACGGCCCTCGAGCTCGACGACTACGTTACGCTCGCCGATATCACCGGGATTTTCTCGAGCTTCGAGATCATGCAGCAGGCAAAGACCGAACTTAAGGATTGCATTGTCAAGCTGGGCAACCAGGGCAAGCTCGTGCAGATGCAGCTCGAGCAGCTCGCCGGCTCCAGCATGGATACCGAGTACGACCTGATGATTCGCGACTATGCGAGCGATTCCTCCGAGGCCAATGCCGAAAAGATCCGCGCCAACCTGAGCCGTATGACGCCCAAGGACTTGTCCGACCCGCAGCATGTGGCGGCGGTTCTGGGTTACGACGACCTGGACGAGGACTCCGTCATGACACCGCTGGGCCTGCGCACGCTTTCGCGCGTGTCCGTCGTGCGCGACGGCGTGGCCGAGAAGATCGTCGACGAGTACGGCTCGCTGCAGGAGCTCATGGACGACATCAGCGAAGATCCGGAGCGCCTGGGCGACTTTGGCGTCAACAACCCTGCCATTCTTGCGGACTCCCTGTACCGCATGAAGGGCACCAAACAGGGGAACGCATAATGGCGCCCGTATGCGCCGTGGTCGTTGCCGGTGGCAGCGGCCAGCGCTTTGGTAACCCCGGTGGTAAGCAGCTCGTCAATGTAGCGGGCCGTCCGCTTATGAGCTGGTCCATCCGCGCATTTGACCGTAGCAATAAGGTCGGCCACATCGTGGTGGTGTGCCCTGCCGAGCGCCGTGCCGAGATGCGCCGCCTGGCCATCGACCCGTTTGACTATGACACGCCCATCAGTTTTGCCGATGCCGGCGAGACCCGCCAGGATTCCACCCGCGCCGGCGTGCACGCGGTGCCGGCGGGTTTCGAATATGTCGCCATCCACGATGGCGCCCGTCCGCTCATTACGACCGAGGCTATCGACCACGCTATCGACGTGCTCGTGAGCGACCGTGCCCTCGACGGTGTCGTGTGCGGCCAGCCTGCCATCGACACACTCAAAATCGTCGATGGCGACAACATCGTCGAGACGCCGCCGCGCGAGCTGTACTGGGCCGCGCAGACGCCGCAGATTTTTAGTGTCGACGCCATGAAGCGCGCCCATGCCGCGGCGATTGCCGAGGGCTTTATCGGCACGGACGATTCGTCACTGGTCGAGCGCATGGGTGGGCGCGTCCGCTGTGTCCAGAGCCCGCGCGATAACCTTAAGGTGACGGTACCCGAGGACCTGCGTCCCGTAACCGCGATTCTGCTTGGCCGCATGGCCGAGGGAGAGGACCTTCCCCATGTTCAGTAACCTGCGCATTGGCCATGGTTACGACGTTCACCGTCTGGTGGAGGGGCGTCGATGTATCATCGGCGGTGTCGACATTCCCTACGAGCGCGGCCTGCTGGGCCACTCGGATGCCGATGTGCTCGCGCACGCCTTGGCCGACGCCATTCTGGGCGCCTGCCGCGGGGGAGATATCGGCAAGCTATTCCCCGATACCGACCCTGCCTACGAGGGTGCCGATTCGATGGTGCTGCTCGCTCGCGTGATGGACTATGTGCGCGAGCTGGGCTTTGAGTTTGTCGATGCCGACTGCACCATTGCCTGCCAGCAGCCTAAGATCACCCCGCACCGCGATGCCATGCGCGCCAACCTTGCCCATGCCCTGGGCGTTGACGTCGAAAACGTGGGCGTTGCCGCCACTACGACCGAAAAGCTCGGCTGGGAAGGCCAAGGCGAGGGAATTGGCGCCTGGGCCGTCTGCCTGCTACAGAAAACCGTTAAGGAGTAACGAATGCGTATCTACAACAGCGCTACCCATAAAAAGGAAGAGTTCCAGCCCATCGAGTCCGGCAAGGTCCGCATGTACGTGTGCGGCCCCACGGTCTACGACAACATCCACATCGGCAACGCCCGCACGTTCATCAGCTTCGATGTGATTCGCCGCTGGCTCATCGCGAGCGGCTACGAGGTCACGTTCGCCCAGAACCTCACCGATGTCGATGACAAGATCATCAAGCGCGCCAACGAGCAGGGCCGAACGGCCGCCGAGGTCGCGACGGAGTTCTCCGACAAGTTCATCGGCGTCATGCGCGCCGCCAACGTGCTCAATCCCGATGTGCGCCCCCGCGCCACCAAGGAGATCGGCCCCATGATCGCTATGATCAAGACGCTTATCGAGCAGGGCCATGCCTACGCCGCCGATAACGGCGACGTGTACTTTGCCGTGCGCAGCGATCCCAACTATGGTCAGGTTTCGGGCCGCAACATCGATGACCTTATGGTTGGCGCGCGCATCGAGGAGAACGAGGACAAGAACGATCCGCTCGACTTTGCCCTGTGGAAGGCCGCCAAGCCCGGCGAGCCCAGCTGGCCGAGCCCCTGGGGCGAGGGCCGTCCCGGTTGGCACACCGAGTGCGCCGCCATGGTGCACCGCTACCTGGGCACCCCGATTGACATTCATGGCGGCGGCTCCGACCTTGCCTTCCCGCATCACGAGAACGAGTGCGCCCAGGCCACCTGCGCCTGGCACCAGGGCTTCTCCAACACCTGGATGCACACGGGCATGCTGCTGGTCGACGGCGAGAAGATGTCCAAGTCGCTTGGAAACTTCTTTACGCTGGCCGAGGTGCTCGAGCAGCACTCTGCCGCGGCCCTGCGTCTGCTGATGCTGCAGACGAGTTATCGCTCGCCGCTCGACTTTTCTTGGGAGCGCCTGGAGGGTGCCGAGAATTCGCTCACGCGTATCGCCGGTACGGTCGAGAACCTGCGCTGGGCCGCGAACCATGCGACGGCCGATGCCGATGAGGCAGCATCCGAGGCGTTTGCCGCCAAGTCCGCCGAGACCCGTGCCACCTTTAAGGAGTGCATGGACGACGACTTTAACACCGCTGGTGCCATGGGTGCCGTCTTTGGCTTTGTGACCGAGTGCAACCAGTACCTGGAGCAGGCGGGCGACGCTGCCGACAAGGCCGCCGCGCTTGCCGCCGCCGATACGCTGGTCGAGCTGCTCGATACGTTTGGCGTTGAGCTCCCCGAGCCCAAGGTCGAGCTGCCGCTGGGTCTGCTAGGCGTTGCCGCCGGCCTGGTCGCCTACACGGGCGACGATGTGGACGAGGCCGCTGCCAAGATTCTCGAGGCCCGCGCCGAGGCCCGCGCCGCCAAGAACTGGGATCTGGCAGATGCCATCCGCGATCAGCTCAAGGACCTGGGCCTGACGATCGAGGATACCGCCGCCGGCACTCGTATTAAGAGTCTCTAGTATTTGTCGACCGTTCGAGGTGCGGCAGATTGCCTTGAAAGAGGAGGGCATAGACCTGGTGGTCATGCCCGACGATTGAAAGGCAAGGTGCCGTGGCTCGGACGGTCGATTCTTGTTCGTTTTCTATTTAAGGAGGCCGTCTTATGGCCGACAATCGCAAGCGTGCGCCTCGTGGTGGCAAACAGGCTGCTTCTGGCTCGCGCCCGATTCGCCGCAATGACCGCGCTGCCGCTTCCAAGGGCCAGCGCGAGCGCTCCCAAGCCCAGGCTGCGCGTCCGCAGCGAGATCGCAACCGCGACAACATTCAGGTCCCCAAGGGCGAGTTTATCGAAGGTCGCCGTGCTGCCGCCGAGGCCCTGCGCACCGGCTTTCCCGTCAAGTGCGCGCTCATCGCCGAGGGCGGGGAGCGCGATGCTGCTTTGTCTCGTCTGGTCGATGACCTCAACGCCGCGGGTGTCCGCATTAAGTATGTGCCGCGCGCGCAGCTCGATGCGCTGTCGAGCCATGGCGCTCACCAGGGCATTGCGCTCGAGGTGGGCAACTTCCCCTATGCCGATGTTGCCGATATCCTCGACCGCGCGGGCGAGGGTCCGGCACTTGTTGTGGTGCTCGATCACGTGACCGACGACGGTAACTTTGGCGCCATCGTGCGCTCTGCCGAGGTCGTGGGCGCGGCGGGCGTCATCATTGCCAACAAGCGCGCCGCCGGTGTGACCGTCGGCAGCTACAAGACCTGTCTCTTATACACATCTCC
>CABSMZ010000008.1 GCA_902478875.1 uncultured Collinsella sp. | reverse complement strand
ATGTGTATAAGAGACAGGGGTAGTGGGGCTGGCCGTCCTCGTCCTTGTTCTCGAGGTCGGCGAGCTTGGACCAGTCGGAGCGGAAGGCGACGAAAGCGTCCTCGGGAATGCGACCGTGCTCATCCTCCCAAGCTTTGAGGTCCTCGATGGTCAGGATAAAGTCGGGATTCGCGGCGCACTCCTCGTGCTTGTCGATCACGCAGAGCGGATGCATAAACTCGATGGGTTCAATCTCTCCAAGGGAACGGCCGTCAACATGGAAGTGGCGCGGTGCGTCGACATGCGTGCCGTACTGCGAAGCAACCGAATACTGGAAGCAACGCATGGGGGCGAGCATGTCCTCGGGCGTGCCGGGCAGGTAGTCGAAGAGCTTGGTGGACTCAAACGGCTTAAAGCCAAACCAGTGCGGGGTGTCGCATGAGAGCGTGTGGGTGAGGTCGACCCAGCGATAATCGTTGCTTTTGATCTGGGAGGCGAGGTTCCAAAGGTCGAGCGCGGGCATGGGCGGCTCCTTTCATCGGGCTTTTTGCTGATGTTAAAGCGGTGCCGTGACAGCTCGATTTCTGCTGCGTTACGATACGTTCTCGATTGCGATTCCACGATGTTTCGGCCGCGTGACCATTGTGTTTCGCCTTGCCGGGGCGCTGATGGCGAAAGGAGGGGCCGTGCAATATCGCGTTGACCCCAAAAGTGGTAACCGAATATCCGCTCTGGGTCTGGGCTGCATGAGATTTCCCGGTGCGCCGGGACACCCCGATGCGAAGACAGCCGATGCCATCATTTCCCGTGCGGTGGAGCAGGGGATTAATTATCTGGATACCGCGTATCTCTATCCCGGTAACGAGGTGTGCGTGGGCGCCTCACTTGAGCGCCTGGGTCTGCGCGACCGCGTGTTGCTCGCGACTAAGTTGCCGCACGCTTCGTGCAAGTGCGCGGAGGATTTCGACCGGTTCTTCGACGAGCAACTGCACCGCCTGCGGACCGACCATATCGACTATTACCTTATGCACAACATCACTTCGCCCGCCCAGTGGGAGCGCGTGGTGGCGTTGGGCATCGAAGACTGGATTGCGCACCAAAAGGCTGCGGGGCGTATTCGCCAGATAGGTTTTTCGTATCACGGCAGTGCGGCGGACTTCCTGACGATGCTCGACGCGTATGACTGGGATTTTTGCCAGATTCAGTACAACTACGCTGGAGAGCGCTACCAAGCGGGAACGGCGGGACTTATAGCAGCCGCCGAGCGCGGGCTCGCGGTGTTTGTGATGGAACCGCTTTTGGGCGGACGCCTGGCGGGCAAGCTGCCTCCGCGGGCCCGCGCCGTGCTCGATGACGTACGCGATCCGTACCTGAAGACGCCGGCTGCTTGGGGCCTTTCGTGGGTGTGGAACCATCCTCAAGTCACGATGCTGCTTTCGGGCATGACCGATACCGCGCAGGTGGACGAGAACGCGGTGCTGGCCGATCGGGCCCTGCCGGATTCGATGACAGCCGCTCAGCTCGATACCATCGCACGCGTGCTGGCGGAGTTTGAAAAATCGAATCGCGTGCCCTGCACGGGATGCGGCTACTGCATGCCATGTCCCAAGGGTATTAACATTCCCGGCTGCTTTGCCGCTTACAACGCGAGCTATGCGCACAGCTGGTTTACGGGGCTGTCGCAATACTTTACGGCGAGCGCGGTGCGCACGAGCGAGCCCAAGCTCGTGAGCAATTGCGTCAAGTGCGGCAAATGTGCGCGTCACTGCCCGCAACACATCGATGTCCCCGAGCGTCTCGACGACGCGCGCCGACGTTTCCAGCCTGGCCCCGTAACGGCCGCGCTTAAAGTCTTCAGCAAAACTCGCTCCTCATGACCCTTTTATATCTTGTGATGGAATAGTTCCTGTTTGCGGCAGAATGGGGCTTAAACAGGAACTATTTCACCGCAACTGAAGGGGGCTGTCGTGGGCCATCGGGATTCATGTGATGATTTGCGCGAGGTTCGTTGGGGCGTTTTGGGCGCTGGGCACATTTCGCATCGATTTGCATCGTCGCTCAAGGAGGTGGACGGGGCACGGCTTGTGGCTGCCGCCGGTCGCACCCCTTCGCATGTTGAGGGGTTTTGCAGGGCGTTTTCGATTGATGCCGCGCACAGTTATGCCACGGCTGACGGTAGCGGCGATGCGGCTTATGACGCGCTGATTGCCGACCCCGATGTCGACGCAATCTACTTGGCTCTTCCGCATGGCATGCATACGCGTTGGGCCTGTCGCGCGCTGCGCGCCGGAAAGGCCGTGCTGTGCGAAAAGCCGGCCGTTTTGAGTGAGGAAGAGGCTCTCTCGATTTCCTCCGCCTCTCGCGAGCACGGCGTGCTGTTTATGGAGGCGATGAAGAATCGGTTTTGCCCGATGCACACTCGCGTGAAGGGTTTGCTTGCGTCGGGCGAGCTCGGCTGTATCGTCTCGATCGAAAGCGTGCAAAAACTCGATTATGGTGAGCCCCCTTCGAGTTATCTGCTCGATCCGTTGCAGGGCGGCTGTCTATATGACATGGGCTGCTATGCGGTCGGGTGGTTTGAGGATCTGCTTGCGGGTGCGTGCGATGTTTCGTCTCGTGAAGTTCGCTGGCGTGACGTATTAGGCGGCCGCGTGGATTGGGCCGATGAGATCCATATGAGTGTCGGCGGTATACCCATTCATATGGTGTGCGACGGCAAAGCAGCATATGAAAGCCGCTTAACGATTGCCTGCGAACGGGGTTCGGTGGAAATCGAGCGCCTCCATCGCCCCGAGCTCGCCCATGTGAAGTACTCCGACGGACGAATGCTCGAAATTAATGCCCCGTTTGAGGTCGATGATTTCTACGGCGAAATTCAGCATGCGACGCAGCTCGTCCAGACGGGAGAGCTTGAAAGCCCCGTTATGCCTCTTGCCGCCACGCAGCGCTGCGCGCAGATTATCGATGCGATTCGCTTGACGCTCTAGGCTGCGGTGCTGGTGCTCAAGGGGGGGTCGGCGGACCTTGCCCCTGATGCCCCTTTTTATATCTTGCGGTGGAATACGGTCTGTTTGCGCCAAAATAAGGCACCAATAGACCGTATTTCACCGCAACTGATGAGGGGGAGCTGGAGATGCTGACGATTGGGTGCCATCTTTCGACGACGAAGGGCTATCGGGCAATGGGGGAGACGGCGTTGTCCATTGGTGCCAATACCTTTGCGTTCTTTACGCGCAACCCGCGCGGTGGCAAGGCAAAAGACCTTGACATGGATGACGTGGCGGCTCTGCGCGAGCTTATGGCGCAAAACGACTTTGGACCGCTGGTGGTGCATGCCCCGTATACCTATAACCCCTGCTCCGCTAAGGAGCGAGCGCGCGAGTTTGCCTTGGAGGCTATGGCGGAAGATTTGCAGCGTCTGGAAGCACTGCCCGGCAACTACTACAACTTCCATCCCGGTGCGCATGTGGGACAGGGGGCAGACGCCGGCATTCAGATGATTGTCGACACGCTGTGCCAGGTGATGTTTGGGGGACAGCAGACGACGGTATTGCTTGAGACCATGGCGGGCAAGGGCACCGAGGTGGGCCGTAGCTTTGAAGAGCTGGCGCGCATTATCGAGGGCGTTGCCGCCAAGTGCCCGGAGCTGTCCGATAAGCTGGGCGTTTGTTTGGACACCTGCCATGTGAGCGATGCCGGCTACGACATCATCCATGACCTGGACGGCGTACTCGACGAGTTCGACCGCGTGGTGGGTATCGAGCGCTTGCGCGCCGTGCATATCAATGACTCCGAGAACCCCTGCGGCGCCCATAAGGATCGCCACGAGTGCATCGGCAAGGGATACCTTGGCAGCGAAGAATTTGGTGGCGGTATGCAGGTTATGCAGAATATTGTATCGAATGGCCGTTTGCGTTCGCTGCCGTTTATTTTGGAGACTCCGAACGAACTTGCAGGTTATGCAGCTGAAATTAGACTATTAAGGTCGTTGCAGCAGTAATGACTGTCACAAAGTAGAGTATTCCATTCACGTTATGGGTTTGTTTCAATCAGTTTTCTCATTGCAGATTCGTAATTCCGGGTGCATAATAGCCAACAGTTTTTGCAGACCTCTGAATCAAACGAGGTCACCGGAAGGAGACTGATTATGAAGCTCAAGAAGCTTGGCGCATTTGCCGCCACGGGCGCCATGGCGCTCGCCCTCGCACTGACGGGCTGCGGCTCGTCCAACGCCACCTCTGGTTCCGATGCCGGTTCCAGCAGCTCTGATGACGTGAAGGTCGAGAAGGTCGACGGCTCCAAGGAGTATGCACTCGTCAAGGACGGTACACTCACCGTCGGCACCTCTGCCGAGTACGCGCCGTTTGAGTACAAGGATGACAACGGCGATTACCAGGGCTTTGACCTTGAGCTCATCAAGGCTATCGGTGACAAGCTGGGTCTGGATGTCGAGTACGTCAACAACGACTTCGACACGCTGGTTCCGGGCGTCGCTTCGGGCGCCAAGTATGACGTTTCCATCGCGGCTATCACCGACACGCCCGAGCGTGAGAAGGAAGTCACTTTCTCTGATTCCTACTACATGGACGATCAGGCTATCGTGACCAAGGTCGATAACACCGACATCACGGCCGACAACTACAGCGAGAAGCTCAACAACGCCGACGCTACCATCATCGTCCAGTCTGGCTCGACCGCCGAGGCCTTTGCCCAGGAGAACTTCCCCAAGGCCAAGATTGTTCCCTACAAGGACGCCACCGAGTGCTTCAGCGCCCTGCAGTCCGATAAGGGTGACGCCGTGGTGACCAACCGCTCCGTTGCCAGCCAGCTGACCGCCGAGCAGTTCAACACCTGCCAGACCATCAAGCAGATCAGCACCGGCGAGGAGTACGCCATCGCCATCAACCAGGGCAATACCAAGCTCAAGGACGACATCAACCAGGCTATCAAGGACCTGACCGACGACGGTACCGTTGACGCCCTCATGGCTAAGTACAACATCAAGTAGAATAGTCACTTGATTGCAAGCGGGCCCTTTCCGTTTTGGCGGAGAGGGCCTTTGCGTTTCTTGAATGGGCGTCATCCCGCCCCGTTATGTCGGCAACTTAAACGTTAGGAGCCACCTTGTCTCGATTGAACCAAGGAGCCATGGGCAAGAGCCATCCACTGCCCTTGATGCTCCAAAAGCTGGCCTGTGCCCTGGCTGTGGCGCTCGCCCTGGTATGCGCGGGGGCCTGCGTGCCCTCGACCGCTCAGGCGCTTGAGACCGCAAAGATCACCGCCCGACCCAATACCGGTTCGGGTAGCGACGTGGTCGGTGGCACCGAGACTCGTATCACCTGGGAGGTCCAGGCCGATGCCGATGAGGAGCTGAGCGGTCTTTCGCTGACGTTTGTCGATGGCACGACCTTTGGTGCGGACGACACGCGTCTGACGATGCTCTCGGGCGATGACCTTTTGGACCGTACGCCCATGAAGCCTACGTGCAAGGTCGACGGCCAGACGCTCAAGATCGATTTTGGCGAGACGGCGCCCGCCGGCGGTTATTTCCGTGTCGAGGTCTACGGCGTGACCTTCCCCGTCGAGGGCGGCGACGAGGCTTTTAGCGGCACCTACACGTTGGCTGACGGTTCAACCAAGAAGATCTCCAAGATTCCTTCCGTCGAGATTAAGGGCGTGACGGCATTCGATAACTTCCTGGCCGACCTTAAGGAGCAGCCGTGGGTCGAGGCATGGAATTCCAACATGTTCCTTCGCCTGTTCCTGAACCCGGTCATTTTGGTTCAGAGCCTGCCGATCGTCTTCAAAGGCTTCCTCATGTCGCTCTCGATCGTGCTCGTGGCATTTCCGTTGGCCATTCCCTTTGGCTTTGCCTTGTCACTCATGCGCATCTCCAAGTCGCGCATCCTGCGTTGCCTTGCCGGCATCTATGTGAATATCATCCGCGGTACGCCGGCGTTCCTGCAGATCTACATCGCGTTCTTTGGCCTGCCGCTGGCCGGCGTCAAGGTTGACGATTATGTGCTGGGCGTCATCGTCATGGCCATGAACTCGTCCGCCTACCTGTGCGAGATCTTCCGCGCCGGTATTCAGTCGATCCCCAAGGGCCAGAACGAGGCCGCGCGCTCGCTGGGCATGAACGCCTTCCAGACGCTGCTCTACGTTATGATTCCGCAGACGTTTCGCAATGTCCTGCCTACGCTGACCAGCGAGTTTATCCTGCTTTACAAGGATACGTCGCTGCTCGCGGCCGTGGGCGTGGTCGAGATCGTCATGAACGCCCGTACTATCGTGGCCACGACGGGTTCCATTACGCCGTATGTGGTTGCCGCGCTGTTCTACCTGGTCATCACCCTGCCGCTTGCTCGCTTGGTGAGCGGTCTTGAGGCGAGGCTTCTGGGGACGGCCGAAACCAAGAAGAAGCGTCCCGCCAAGAGCGCTGGACAGGTCGTCGCGACGCCCGCCGACCACATCGCCGGTCTGTAAGGAGGTCCTATCATGAGCGAAACCAATAACTCGAACGAGGTCGTCGTCAGCATCAAGAACCTCCAGAAGGCCTTCGGCGATAACGTGGTCCTGCGCGACATCGATCTGGATGTGCACAAGGGCGAGGTCGTCGTAGTCCTGGGTCCTTCGGGCTCGGGCAAGTCGACGATGCTTCGCTGCATCAATCGCCTGGAGCATCCCACGAGCGGCTCGATCGTCGTTGAGGGCGTGGACGTTTGCGCCAAGGGCGTCGACCTTAACAAGGTACGTACGCATCTGGGTATGGTGTTCCAGCAGTTCAATTTGTTCCCGCACCTGTCAGTCAAAAAGAACGTCATGCTCGCACAGCAAAAGGTACTCAAGCGCAGCAAGGAAGAGGCCGAGAAGATTGCCGTCGAGGAGCTGACCAAGGTCGGTCTTGCCGAGCGCATCGACTTTATGCCGAGCCAGCTCTCGGGCGGTCAGCAGCAGCGCGTGGCCATCGCCCGCGCCCTGTCGATGAATCCACACGTGATGCTCTTTGACGAGGCCACGTCGGCGCTTGACCCCGAGCTTGTCCGCGACGTCCTGGGCGTCATGCGCGACCTGGCACGTGACGGTATGACCATGATCGTGGTGACCCACGAGATGGGCTTTGCCCGCGATGTCGCCGACCGCGTCGTCTTTATGGACGGCGGCGTCATTGTGGAAGAGGGTACGCCGAGCGAGGTCTTCGACCACCCCAAGAGCGAGCGCACCAAGGCGTTCTTGGGCAATATCTCATAGCCGGTTGATGTAACTGCCGTTACAAAAGAGCGGGGCTGGACTTGAATCCAGCCCCGCTCTTTTGTAGGGATGGGGATGCGCTTTGACGCAGGCTCTCTTGGAGACCCTGGGCTCGTTACGCGAGCTCGGCTCCGAGGGCCTTGCAAGCGGTCTCGCCCTCGTCGTCGGGCGCGTCGTAGCAGATGGTGGAGTCCACGACGTTGACGCCGGCCTCGTCGGCGTCGGCCTTCCAGTTATCCATCCACTCGCCCTCGGCCCACGAATAGGAGCCAAAGAGGACGACCTTCTTGTCGCCGAGGACTTCCTTGACCTCATCCCACATCGGCTGGAACTCGTCGTACTCGAGCTCCTCGGACCCCATGGCGGGGCAGCCGAAGGCGAAGGCGTCATAGTTGGTGACCTTGTCGGCAGAGAAGTCGGCGCAGGAGATGACCTCAGCCTCGGCACCCGCGGACGTGGCGCCTTCGGAGACGAGGTTTGCCATGGCCTCGGTGTTGCCCGTGCCGCTCCAGTAGACGACGGCGATCTTGCTCATGTTGAGTCCTTTCAGTTGTGCGGCAGGTTGCCGCGGCTTCTATGTTCTATCGGGTTGCCTGGGCAAGTTGCGCCAAGCTGCAGCCCTGCTGATAGACAAAGGTGAGGTATTGAGTGCAAGCGCGGTAGGCGTCAAACATCGCAAGCGCTTGCTCGACATTCGTGTAGACCTTCCAGGCCCCAAAGACCTTGTAGTTCTCGCCGCGCTGGACGATAAACTCGTGCACGTCGTCGTAGGGATATCCAAGGAAGTAGCCTATTTCGTGCGGAAACTCGCAGGTGCAGTCGTTGCTGCAGCTAGCTTGCTGGGGTAGTGCGCATCGAGTCTGGCTACAAGCGCATTCCGCGACGTTATTGCTCGCGAGCGTGATGCGTGATGCCAAATGCACAAGGCATGTCGAAAGGTCTCTCGTGTCGTAGCCTTCCGAGGCGAGCGCTGTTTGGGCGCGAGGGTCTGCGAAATAGGTGGCGAGGCTTTTGGCTCGGTACACGTACACGAGTGCTCCGCAGGGCCGCCAGACCAAAACACTCAGGTGGATGCCGAGCGGGTCAAGCTCGCGATTGCACTGGGCGATAACGTTGAGCAGGCGTGCTCGACGTTCTGCGATGGTTTCGGTTGTGGTCGAGCCGTTCCCGTGGGCGTAGGTGCCTGGATAGGTAAAGAGCGATGCCGGCTTGATGCCCGCGAGCGTGGGAGAGCAGTTGCGCACGACCGCTGCCTGAAACGTTGGGATATCTATGGTTCGAGCCACGGCGCTCCTTACGGATCTAAACTGTTAGCCTAGGAAAACTTATACACGAAAGTAAGCCATGGTCAACAAAAAAGTTTGAAGAGGGAAACTAATTGACCGAACAGACATGATTTTGGGTTAAGATGGGGGCACCCCATGGGGGTATCTAGATAGTGCTACTTGAAAGGGGAGCGCATGAGTGACTTGCTCAACCCTGCGAATCTCATCGTGCTGGCCGTCATTGCCGTCGGCATGTTTTTTGGACTGCGTCGCATTGCCGCTTCGACACACGGGAAGAGTTGCTGCAGCGATGGTACGAGCGGCAAGAAGGCCAAAAAGGTTGTTGTGGTGGATACCGATGCGTCACACTATCCCTATAGCGATGAGCTGCTCATCGGCGGCATGAGCTGTGACGGCTGCGCTCAGAACGTAGCCAATGCCCTCAATGCGCTGGATGGCGTGTGGGCAACGGTGACGTATGCGGACCACACGGCACGCGTGCGCTCTAAGCAGCCGGTTGATCGTGGTGTCCTCGAGACGGCCGTGAAAGACGCGGGCTACTACGTCATGACGCTGTAAGCGCCGCCCTGGATGCGCTTCCTTGGCTAGGCTCGTCCGCGCAGTTCGATGTCTTGGATGTCGTCGAAGTTGATGGCGATGTCTCGGAGCTTGAGGAGCTTGAAGGCGGGGAGCGCCTCGTCGAGGATGCCGGTGCGGCTGCGATAGCCGTATGTATCGTAATAGTTGACACGAACCAAGTCGCCACGTTTGAGACCCTCGAGCTTTTTAGAAAGTACGAGGGCTTTTTCTTCCGTGAGCTCACGTTTTGACTCGACGGTGATTTCCTGCTTGCGCACGAGTTCGTAGTATCCCGTGAGGGCGGCAAAGGGCATAAACTGCGCGGCGCGGTTGGCGCGCACGGCACCGTTGGCAGTGAGCTTGGGGTCGGCGGCGCGGCGCCTGCCCTCGGGGTCCGCCAGGCGCTCGAAGGCGGTCGGCGGGCGCACGGGCTGTTGTTTGGGTTTAGGCACGGTGTCCTCCAACTTGGTCGTTGCGTTCGCGCGCGGTGGCGCCGGCGGTAAAGCTTAATCCCTTGACGAGCGCGTTCTTGCCGTACTTGCCTTTCACGGCCAGGACGGCGCGCGCCAGGTCGCGCTCGCGCTCATCGGCCTCGATATCGCTGAACAGATCGATGGTGGTAAATTCCTCGGGCATGAGGTTGCCAAAGCCAAGGTTGATGCGCTTGACCGGTCGTTTGGGATCGACGGTCTGCGCCCAGAGCTCATCGAAATAGCCCATGATTTTCTTAAACGAATTAGTGCGCTCGGGCAGCTTTCGCGAGGCGTTGGAGTGCGCAAAGAGTGCGGCATAGCCACCACGCGGTTTGCCGCCATGCTCTCCCACAAAGATGCCATCGATTGCCTGCGCTTCGCGCACCAGGCGACGCCTTTCGTCATCGCGCTGGACGGGCTTGGGAGCACGGGGCGCGAGCTCGGAGCCGTCGGTCGCTGCGGGTTCGATGCCCGAGGTACTCGAGCGCAGGTGTCCGCAGCCGTCTATATACTGCGCCGTGCCGCTGGCGTTGAGCCGGCGTATGTCGGCGCGCTCGCTTGCATAGCCCACAAAGAGCGAGATGCTGTCGCACACCACGTGTTTGTCGATCAAATCCAGCACGGCGGCATCGACCATTTCGCGCAAGACGGTGTAGGCCTGCTCGTAGGCATAGCCCTTCGAGAGCACCTGCCCCGTGGTGGTCGAGGTCGCTTGCGGGCGATAGGCTTGGATATCGGCGATGGTCGTTGGCTCGCGCCCAAAGGCGTGGTCGATAAGATATTCGGCATTGACGCCGAGCTCATCGTAAAGCAGGTTTTCGTCGAGCGCGGCGACGCCCATCAGATCGTAGACGCCGTACTTTTCGAGGCGGGCTGCCACGCCGGGGCCGATGCCCCAGATATCGGTAATGGGACGATGAGGCCAGATCTCCTTGCGAAAGGTCTCGTCGTCGAGTATGCCGATGCGGCTGGGTACGTGCTTGGCGGTAATGTCGAGCGCTACCTTGGCCTGGAATAGGTTGGGGCCGATGCCGACCGTCGCCGTGATGCCGGTGCGCGCGAGGACCTCGTCGCGCAGCGTGCAGGCGAACCCTTCCGCATCTGTGTGATAGAGGTCCAGATAGGGCGTCACGTCGATAAAGCACTCATCGATGGAGTAGACGTGCACGTCCTGGGGGCTGACGTATTCCAGATAGATACCGTAGATTTTCGCCGACACCTCCATGTAATGCTGCATGCGCGGTACGGCCGTGATGTAGTCGATGCCATCGGGAATTTCGAACAGACGGCAGCGATTGCGTATCCCGAGGTCCTTCATGGCCTGTGTGATGGCGAGGCAGATGGTCGTGCGCCCGCGCGATTCGTCGGCAACGACCAGGTTGGTGGTGAGCGGATCGAGCCCACGGTCGACGCACTCGACGCTGGCATAAAACGTCTTGAGGTCGATGCAGATATAGGTGTGCTGCTCGTGCGCCATCCGTGTCCTTCCATCAAACACATGTTCTTATCGAATACATGTTCGATAATACCTGCTTGCGCGGACATCGTCAAAACCTGTCCCTCTTTGGCGGGTATGGTCGTGCGGTTGCATCGGGTTTTTTAACGCAGCCCTAAAGAGCGCGAAACAGCTCGGAAAACCTCGCTTCGTAGCATGAGCCTAACGATTGATACCGCCTATACGCACGGAAGGGTTGTGGGGATAATGGTCAACTATGGGTTTGGTATGCCGACGCGCTTGGTTGCGGATGGGGATGTGGCTCGCTGGTGCGGACGATTGGTCGCTCACTACGGTGGCACCAAGGCGCTGGTTGTGCTGGGCGGTGACAAGCATACGCGCGATGAGCTTGTCTCGGCGGCACTTGGCTCGCTTGATCGAGCCCTACTCGAGCGTGTGCTTTTCCGCTGCGGCTCGTTTGAGGGCGACGGGGGAGACGAGCTGATCGACGAAGCCGTGGCCCTGGCGACCGACGAAGGCGTGAACTTTGTCCTGGCGATTGGCGATGCCGATACTGCTGGCTTTGCGCGCGAGCTCGCGCGTCGCATGGCGGCGTTCGATGCCGGTGAGGACGGCTTTGTGCCTTATGGATGCATCGTCTCCGAGGGAAAAGTGCCCGCCGTTGTGGGTGCCGGCGAGGTTCCCGTTTTCGCCATTATCGCGCCCGAACTGCTGGAGGGCATTGGGTCTCCTCTGCGTGAGTTGCTCGGCAGCGTGTGCGCCGCGGCCTAATATTTACCATAAAGGGATAGGTTCTATTTGATTGGTAAAGCGTTTGACCTGCCAAAACAAACCTGTCCCTTTTTGTTCGGTTGCCGTTTGGGGGCCGATTGGCAACGCTCGCTGATTGTAGTCTTGACCTGCGCTAGAATAGTGGATATCTGAATGTCCGGGCGCATGGAGGCGTGCGCCCGTATGCTGAGGAGGACTCTATGGCAACTGTTGCCGCACCTATCGATGCTACGTCGACTGCCGCTTGGAAGGCACTCGAGGCTCATCAGGAGAAGCTTGAGGCCGAGGGCATCGACCTCAAGGCCTGGTTCGCCGCTGACGCCGACCGCGTGAATAAGTTGAGCTTTGACGCCGGCGACCTTCACTTCGATCTGTCGAAGAACTTGGTGACCGATGAGACCGTCAAGCTGCTGTGCGATCTTGCCCGCGAGGTGAAGCTCGAGGAGCGCCGCGACGCCATGTTCTCCGGCGAGCACATCAACACCACCGAGGACCGCGCCGTCCTGCACACCGCGCTGCGCCGTCCGGCAAGCGAGAAAGGCCAGCTTATCGTCGACGGCCAGGATGTCGTCGCCGACGTGCACGAGGTCCTCGACCGCATGTATGCCTTCGCCGAGCGCGTGCGCTCCGGTGAGTGGAAGGGCGTTACCGGCAAGAAGATCGAGCACCTGGTGTCCATCGGCATCGGCGGCTCCGATCTGGGCCCGGTCATGGCTTACGAGGCCCTGCGTCCCTATGCCGACGCCGGTATCGACTGCCGCTATATCTCCAACATCGACCCCAACGACCAGGCCGAGAAGCTCAAGGGTTTGGATCCCGAGACCACGCTCGTGATTATCGTCTCCAAGACCTTCACCACGCTCGAGACCCTCACCAACGCCCGTGAGGTCAAGACCTGGATGCTCGAGCAGCTCAAGGCCCAGGGCGCCATCGACGGCTCCGATGAGCAGAACGCCGAGGCCGTGGCAAAGCACTTCGTCGCCGTTTCCACCGCACTCGAGAAGGTCGAGGCCTTCGGCATCGACCCCGCTAACGCCTTTGGTTTCTGGAACTGGGTCGGCGGCCGCTACTCCGTCGACTCCGCCGTGGGCCTGTCGCTGATCGTCGTGCTCGGCCCCGAGCGCTTCCAGCAGTTCCTCGAGGGCTTCCACGCCATCGACGAGTACTTCTGCAACACCCCGCTCGAGAACAACGCCGTCGCGCTGATGGGCCTGCTCAACGTCTGGTACGTCAACTTCTTCGGTTCCAAGAGCCACGCCGTGCTGCCGTACTGCCAGTATCTGCACCGCTTCCCGGCCTACCTGCAACAGCTCACCATGGAGTCCAACGGCAAGCACGTCCGCTGGGACGGCAGCGCTGTGACCTCCGATACCGGTGAGATCTTCTGGGGCGAGCCCGGCACCAACGGTCAGCACGCCTTCTACCAGCTGCTGCACCAGGGCACCGTGGTGGTCCCGGCCGACTTTATCGCTTTCGCCAACACTGCCAACCCCGCAACCGACAGCGGCCAGGATGTCCACGAGCTGTTCCTGGGCAACTTCCTGGCCCAGACCAAGGCGCTCGCCTTTGGTAAGACGGCCGATGAGGTGCGCGCCGAGGGCACGCCCGAGCAGATCGTCCCGGCCCGCTGCTTTGAGGGCAACCGTCCGACGACCTCGATCTTCGGCGACACGCTGACTCCGTTTGCGCTCGGCGAGCTCATCGCCCTGTACGAGCACATCACGTTTGTCGAGGGCACGGTCTGGGGCATCGACTCCTACGACCAGTGGGGCGTTGAGCTGGGCAAGCAGCTTGCCAAGCAGATCACCCCGGCCTTCCATGACGATGCCGCCAAGGCCGAGCAGGACGCTTCGACCCAGGCACTCATCGAGTTCTACCGCGCTCATCGCAAGTAGGATTCGCTGTAAACTAACGTATGGCTGAAAGGGGCCCGTATCCGTTGGGATGCGGGCCCCTTTGCTATTTGGATAGGATGGAATGTATCGGGAGGCGCCTCGACGGGCATCGCAATCGTCGAAGGTGCGCCGTTCATGTTTGGGACAATATGACATTTTTCCCGTTGCAAACAGCGCCGCCGTGGGTGTTCTGTATGATGACTCAGACAAGGTTGTTCAATGACAGGGAGACATATATGGCAATCAAAGCCATCGCAATGGATATCGACGGTACGCTCACCAACGACCAAAAGGTCATCAGCCCGCGTACGCGCGAGAAACTGCTCGCGGCGCAGGAGTCGGGCATTAAGCTCATCTTGGCTTCGGGTCGCCCCGCATGGGGGCTGCACGCCTTGGCGCAGGAGCTCGACCTTCAGAACCATGATGGTCTGCTAGTTGCCTTTAATGGCGCGCATGTGGTCGACGCTCAGACCGATGAGGTTCTTTTTGACCAGGCCATGCCGGCTGACGAACTGCACCGTCTGATTGATCATCTGCGCAATTTCGACGTGATTCCCATGATCTCGCTCGGTCGGGACCTGCACGTCGTGGACTCGTATCGCTGCATGATCACACTGCCGGACGGTTCGCAGAAGAATATCGTCAAGTATGAGCGCGATGCGTGCGACCTTAAGATCCGTGAGGTCGAGAGCTTGCATGAGGTCGTGGACGCTTGTCCCGTGGACAAGCTGCTGACGGCGGGCGATCCAGCCTACCTGCAGGCGCATTACGAGGAGATGTATGCGCCCTTTAAGCAAACGCTTTCGGGCATGTTTACGGCCGACTGGTACTTTGAGTACACGGCGCCCGGTATCGACAAGGCCCGCGCGCTCGAGGGTGCCCTGCCCAAGCTCGGCATCGATGCCAGCGAGGTCGTATCGTTTGGCGACGGCCAGAACGATAAGTCCATGATTGAGTGGGCCGGCACCGGTGTAGCCATGGGCAACGCCGTCGATGAGGTTAAGGCTGTAGCCCAGATGGTGACCGCCGATAACAACGAAGACGGTATTGCGGTGGCGCTGGATAAGCTGCTGGGCTAGAATCGCCGATAATGCATGGTTCGGGCGCCTGCTTACAGGCGCCCTTTTGCTAGGGAGGGTGCCGTGTCCGCATTTCCGTTCGACGCCGTTGTCTTTGACATGGACGGCGTCATTGTCGATACCGAGTATTACTACCTGGGCGAGACTGCCGCGTTTGCCAAGGAGCTTGGGCTTAACCTGACTCAAGAGGAGTTGAATGGGCAAGTCGGCACCTCGCATCAGTTCTTCCTGCATATGCTGGTCGATTGGTTTGAGCGCGCCGGTAAGGGGCATTTCACTGGCGAGGAAGCGTTGGCCCGTTGGGACGAGTGGGCGCATAAGCGTCCGCGCGACTATCAGGCTTTGATTAACCCAGGCGCCGTGGATACGATTCGAGAGCTGCCGCGCCGTGGCGTTCGCGTGGCGCTTGCCAGCTCGTCTCCCATGGATAACATCGAGGAAGTACTCAATGCGTGCGGGCTGTCGGATGCCTTTGAGTATGTGGTGAGCGGCGAGCAGTTTAAGGAGAGCAAGCCCGAGCCCGACATCTACCTGCATGCGCTGAACCTGTTGGGGCTGCCCGCGAATCGCTGCTGCTGTGTTGAGGATTCCGTTCCGGGTATTACCGCGGGTAAGCGAGCCGGCCTGACGGTCATTGCCAAGCGCGAGGAGCGCTTTGGCTTTAGCCAGGATGCCGCGGATAAGATTATCGATCAGCTGCCGGAGCTGCTCACGCTTTCTTAGGAGCGCGGTAGTTGCGCGTTTTTCGGGTCTGATGAGTAAATAGCCAACATTTTGGTGCGACACCTAGCATACTTTAAGCTAATGCGGGCTTAAGGGCTTGTTGAATGCCCTTAAGCCCGTTTTAGAATTAATTGTGCTGGGAGAGGGTATATGCCACCGACTGAAGGGCCGACTGACGGTAAAGCAGCGATACCGCTGTACCAACAGGTCATTGATATCATTAAAAACGAAATCAACTCCGGCGCCTACAAGGCAGGCGCGCGGATACCCAACGAATTCGAATTGGCTGAGAGCTATAAAGTTGGCCGCGTTACCGTGCGACGCGCTATTGAGGAGCTCGTCCAGCAGGGCTATCTAACGAAGCGACAGGGGAAAGGCACGTTTGTCAATGCCCCCAAGCTCAAGCGCAAGATTCGCCAGAAGGATGACGTTCAGAGTTTTTCGGACGCATGCCGCGTTAACGGAATGGAACCGGGGGCGTGTGTCATTTCGAGAAAGATACTGCCGGCGGATTCCACCGAAGCACAGTTCTTTGGTGTTCCCGTTGGAACTGACTTGATTTGCGTTGAGCGCGTGCGCACTGCCGATGGCGTCCCTGTCATGCTCGAGAACAACATATATGTTTACGAGGACAACGCCTATCTATCAACGGCACCTCTATCTAACCAATCCATTTTTGAGTTCGTGCGCAACCGGACGGGCCGCACGCCCGCGTTTACCGACCCGTGCACGCTCGAGATCGCCTGCGCGTCGCCCGAGGTCGCTCGACTGTTGGCAGTTCCCGTTGGCGAACCCTTGTTTTATATGGAAGCCTTCTTTTTCGATGAGCAGCGGCGGCCGTTTATCATCGGTCGTCAGCGAATCGTTGGGTCTCGCTACGTTTTTGACATCTAGGACATTGCGAATGGAAGCGCCCGGTGGATCATCTCACCGGGCGTTTCCATACCGTTCACGGCGCAAACGCAACCGTTCAACCGCGTTGCGGCAATCAGTTTGAAATTATCTTGATGAAGGAAAAAGCTGCTGGTAATCTATAGAACGTCATAGAACGTTTGCATTGTGCAAACGTTGAAGCGAGATGCGATGCAGTCTCGAGTTCTTTGGAGGTATCTATGTCAGATACGAAGGCGAAGAAGACAAACAGACGTTTTAAGTTCAAATTACCGCATGTCTATACGATCATGTTCTTGCTGATCGTTGTCTTTGCGGTCCTGACTTGGATCGTTCCCTCTGGTCAGTATCAGCGCAAGACGATTTCGACAGCGGCGGGCGAGCGTGAAGTCGCCGTTGCTGGAACCTATGAACAGGTCGATAAGAACTACACCGATTCCGAGACCGGCGAAACCATCAATCTGGGTCAGGATATCTTCGCGGTCCTGCAAGCGCCCACTAAGGGCATCCAGGAGGCTGCCGACGTCGTTGCGTTCGTCTTATTGATTGGCGGGTCGTTCGCAATCATCACCAAGACCAACGCTTTGAATGCCGGCATGAGCCGTGTGATTAAAAAGCTCAAGAACAAGGACATCCTCATCATTCCCATCACGATGACGTTGCTGTCCATTTGCGGCACCACGTTTGGTATGTCTGAGGAAGCCCTGCCGTTCTATGCCATCTTCATTCCCATCATGATGGGTATCGGTTATGACTCGATGACGGCATTCATCATCTGCTTCCTTGGTCCTAACCTGGGATATTGCGCTTCGACCATCGATCCGTTTAATGTTTTGATCGCCCAAGGCATCATTGGCATCGAGGGCAATCCGCAACTGTGGCTGCGCGCCGTTTCTTGGGTCATCTTCACTGCTGTCGGTATCGCATGGGCCATGCGCTACGCCATGCGCGTCAAGAAAAACCCCGAGTCGTCCATTACGTACGAGGACGATAAGCTCAAGCGTATCGAGTTTTCCGTAACCGATGCCTCCATCGAGGAAGAGTTCACTACCCGTCAGAAGCTCGTGCTTATCGATTTTGCTTGCGGTATGGGCATTATCGTCTGGGGTCTTGTTACCCAGGGTTGGTACATGAATGAGATTTCCGCCGTGTTCCTTGGCATGGGCTTGCTTGCCGGTATCCTGGGCGGTCTTGACCAGCAGACGATTGCTGAGGAGTTCGTTAAAGGTCTCGCCGACTTTGCGTACGCCGCCATCGTTATCGGTATCGCTCGCGGTATTCTGGTCATCGCCGAGGGCGGCATGATCATCGACACCATCCTCCAGGCGCTCGCTACTGCGCTCGCCGGTGCACCCGCCGCCGTCTACACCACGTTTATGTATATCGTCCTTGGCCTGCTCTCTTTGCTGGTTCCCTCGAGTTCTGGCCTGGCGGCACTCACCATGCCCGTTATGGGCCCCCTGACCGAGCTCATGGGCCTCAATCCCGAGGCGGCCGTTACCGCGCTCCAGTTTGCCAACCAGACCATCAACACCATCAGTCCCGTGGCGGGCATGACGGTTGCCGGCCTTGCCGTGGCAAAGATCTCGTTTGGCCAATGGTGGAAGACCATTTGGAAGTTCTTCATTTTCATGGTCGTCTTTGGCCTGATCGTAACGGCAATCTCTGGCATGCTTCCGGTGTAGGTGGTTGTGATGTCTGATCGTTTAACGGTCCTGACGTCTAAGAGCGTCTTTACCGGTACGGGGGACCTGCCGTTTGAAGGTTTCGTAGCGGTCCGTGGCAATCGAATTGAGGCTGTTGGCACCAAGTGTGAGGTAGCTTCGTATTTGACCCAAGCGGACGAGGTAGTTGACCTGGGCGACCGCACCGTCATGCCCGGCCTGATCGATGTGCATACCTTCTATACAGGCTGGGCGCTGCGGACGTTGGGGTCTGATCTGTCCGGCATCGCCGATGCCAAAGAGGCCGTGTCGCTCTTGCGTGCATGGAAAGAAGATCATCCGGATTGTGCGGCGGCTTTTGGCCACAGCCTACCCGAAATGTTGGCGTCGGATGCCGAGAACGCAAATACGGCAGCTGTGTTTGACGATTGTTTTGGCGATATCCCTGTCGTTTGCTTTACATCGGGTGCGGAGACCTGCGTTCTCAATGCTGCCGCCAGTGCGCGATACGGCTTTACACCGCAGGCGTGCTATGCCGAGAAGATCTGGCGCATGATGAGCGATTTCCTCGCGCTACCCGAGGTGCGCGCCGGGTATTCGGACTACATGAGCATGCTTAACGAGCGCGGCGTTACCGCCATCAAGGAGATGGCGTTTGATGACTACTACGGCTTTGCCGACGAAATGGCTCGCCGTGAGGAATCTGGTGAGCTGACGGTTCGCGTCTCTATGATGTCGCAGCCGGTGGGTGCCGGTGCAAATCTGGCATATGCCCGCGAGGCACGAGAGCGCTTCCGGGGACCGTTCGTTCGTTTTTCTGGCTTCAACCGTATGACCGATCGCGGCGTATGGGCGGGGCTTGCCGAGATGATTGATCCCTATGAGGACACGGCCGATGCGGGAGCTGCCGGCAAGACGGTTGTCGAGGAGCCCGAGTGGGATCTGATTGAGAACGAGCTGCGCGCAATTGATGCTGACGGCTTCCGATATTCCTTGCATTGCCAGGGCGATGGCGCCGTTCGTCGCACCGTGGCGCTCTATGCCTCGCTGCCTCGAGACGAGCATGGACGGTTGCTTCGCCGCCATGCGATTACCGATCTCGAGAACTCTGACCCGACCGACCTTGTCGAGTTTGGCAAGTTAGGTGGAATTTGTGAGGTCTATCCGCAGATTCTGACGCTGGACCGGCGCGAGGATTGCCTGTCGATGATGCGTCGACAAATTGGCGAGACGCGACTTTTGCACAGCTGGAATCGCCGCGGCATGGAAGATTCCGGATGCACGGTGTGCTGTGGTACGGATTTGCCGCTGCTGATTCCGAGCCTGGGCGAGTCAATCTACAGCGCGTGCGGCGGATACTTCGACGATGGGTTGCCCGTGAATGAGGCCAACGCGCTGACGCTTGTCGAGCTCTTGCGTGCTTGGACTGCCGGGGGCGCGTACGATCTGATGCGCGAAGACGAGCTGGGTACGCTTGAGGTTGGCAAGCTTGCCGATATCTGCGTGCTCGATCGGGATGTGTTCGACCTCGATTATCGCGATGCACGCGATCTTGCGGTTGATATGACGATGTCGGACGGACAAATCGTGTTCGCTCGAAACAAGGAGGCATAAGATGTCTGAATCCAAGCCGACGCTGCGCCGCGAGCAGATTGCGGGCATGAATATCCACTACATCATGTGGTCGCTCGATTACTTCCTTGATGTGCAGCAGCGTTTGGGCTTTGAGTCCATTGAGCTGTGGTGTGCGGAGCCGCATGTGACGCTCGACCACACGGGCTACTTTGAGGCTGAGGTTCTGGCGAAAAAGGCTGCAGACCGTGGGCTTAGGTATCGTACTCTGTGCCCCGAGAATGTTGTCTATCCTTGGCAGTACTGCGCACGCAAACCGCTGCATGAACAGCGCAGCCTGGCGTACTTTAAGCACGGCATTGAGCTTGCCGAGGTACTTGGGTGCGACCGTATGTCCGTTAACTCGGGCTGGGGCGACTGGGACGAGGACCGCGAGGAAGCCTGGAAGCGCAGCCGCGAGCACTTGTCCATTCTGGCGGAGTATGCCGGCGAGCACGGTTTGGTGCTTACGATGGAAAGCCTGCGTCCCGAGGAGAGCAACCTTGTGACGACGGTTTCCGATGCGAAGCGCATGATTGACGAGGTTGCGAGCCCGTACTTACAGCCCATGGTTGATACAACCGCGATGGGCGTTGCAGGTGAGACGCTCGAGGACTGGTTTGCCGCCTTTGGTGATGGGGCAATACACGAGATGCACTTTATCGACGGTGATCCGTATGGCCATCTGGTGTGGGGCGATGGCAAGCACGATATGGACGCCTTCGTCGCCACACTCAACGCCCATGGTTTCGACGGCATGCTGGGCCAGGAAATCACGGACGGTCGTTACTACGATGACCCCGCGGCGGCAGATGCCAAGAACATGGCCGCATTCGAGAAATATCTGATTGACTAAAACAACTATCGGCTACGCAACCAACGTCATTGATTGCGGGCCAAACAAGAAAGGAACTGGATATGAACGCACACGATCTGATCAAAGAGGCAATTGCCGAGAAGGGCAAGTTCGACAGCGTCTACTGGATTGCTTGCGGTGGCTCCATGATCGATTTGATCCCGGCTCATGAGCTTCTGCAGCGCGAGGCAACCACCTTCACTTCGTATATCTATACGGCTCGCGAGTTTGATATCATGCGCCCACGCCGCTTAGGTGAGAAATCCCTGGTCATTGCTTGCAGCCACAGTGGCAACACCCCCGAGGTCGTCGAGGGCTGTGAGATTGCCCTTGCTGCCGGCGCTACGGTAATCGCCCAGACCGACAACGCTGGATCCAAGATTGACTCCGGCAAGTGGACCACGTGGGTCTACCCGTGGGGCGAGGGCGTGCCGCAGGCCGAGGTCCCCGCTGGCATTTCGCTGTCGCTTGCGGCCGAGCTGCTCGATCAACAGGAGGGCTACGCCGATCTTGCCGATATGTATGCCGGTATCGCCGAGATGGATAAGATTCTTCCCCCGGCACGTGAGAAGGTAAATGCCGAGCTGGGCGATCGTTTTGCCAAGCTTTGCCAGGAGCACGAGTTCTTCTACATTCTGGGCAGCGGTCCCAACTTTAGCCAGACCTACGGTTTCGCTATCTGCTCTCTTATGGAGATGCAGTGGCAGCACTGCAGCTACATCCACTCTGCCGAGTACTTCCACGGTCCCTTCGAGGCTACTCAGGATGGCGTTTTTTACTTCCTGCAGATGGGCTCCAGCGAGTGCCGTGCTATGGACGAGCGCGCCCTGGCGTTCCTTAAGACGCATACCGATACGCTGATGGTGCTCGATGCCAAGGAGTACGGTATGGAAGCCGTGCCGGCGAGCGTCCGTGCCTATCTGGACCCGGTGCTGTTCTACGCCATGAACTGCGAGCTGCGTGCCGCACGCGGCAAGGTGTTTGATCACGATCCCGATTTCCGTCGCTATATGGGTGTTGTCGAGTACTAGAAGGAGCAAAGGCCATGGCATTTAACGTTAACGCGCTCGGATTTGGCGACAACGTCGTCGATCGCTATGAGCATATCCACACCATGTATCCCGGCGGCAATGCGGTGAACTTCGCCGTTTATGCCAAGAAATGCGGTGCCGCACGCTCCGCATACATGGGCATTTTTGGCAATGATGCCGCTGCCGAGCATGTCATTGCAAGCCTCGAGGATGAGGGTATCGAGCTTGACAAGTGCGAGCAGATGATTGGCGAGAACGGAGCGGCTCGCGTGACCGTCGTTGACGGTGACCGTGTCTTCCTTGGCTCCAACGAGGGCGGTATCCGTGGCGATGCGCGCTATGTCCTCGATCGCTTTGACCTTGCGTACATGAAGCAGTTCGATGTGGTTCATTCGGGCAACTATTGCTTCACCGAGCGCGAGCTGCCCAAGTTGAAGGCTGCGGGCGTCACGGTCTCTTTTGACTTTTCGGACGACTCCACCGACGAGTACTACGAGCAGATTGCGCCCTACGTCGATTTCGCTTTCTTTAGTGCGGCTGATGCCGCGAGTGAGGACGAGATTCGCGAACGTTTGGCATGGGTGAAGGGCCTGGGTCCGCGTTTTGTGTCGGCTACGGCGGGCGCCGAGGGCTGCATTGCTTACGACGGCGAGCGCTATTACCGCCAGCTGGCTAAACCGGTAACGGACATGAAGGACACCATGGGGGCGGGCGACTCGTTCCTCACCTCGTTTTTGATGTGCTATCTCGATTCCGCCAAGCGTGGTGAGGATGGCGCCGAGGCCATCGAGCGCGCGCTCGACTTTGCTGCCGGGTTTGCCTCGACCGTGTGCGGCATGGAAGGTTCTTGGGGCCACGGAGCGCCGATCGCCGAATAGCCGAACGGTCACAGGGAGGCGCATTGGCGCCTCCCTGTGACTCGGTGGTCAAAAAATGCCAAATATGAGTACTGTGACTAATTTAGTCGCAGCATAATTGACCCCTTCAGACGTGATTTAAGCGTTTGGAGGGGTTTAAACTTGCGAAAATGTAGGAGGAATGACTGTAAAAGTGTTAGTTAATGGACAATCGTAGATCATTCTGGTGATCGGAAAGCTCAAAGTAATGTATCCGTTTCGGTAACAGTACTCATATTTGACATTTTTTGACCACAGGGGTTAGCGAAGGCTAAAAACAGAGCGCGCATTTGCTAAAACTGCCGACTCAATGCGCTTTGCATCGCAGTTTTTGAGCGAGGCAATGCGCATCGAGGTCCTTGTGAGCGATCTGATGAGCGATTGCGCGCTTGTTTCTGTGTTTGGCTCGGCCGGCGCATCGGTCTCGAGCAGTAAACGGTCGGGTGGAATCTGTCGGGCATATTCGCGACCACGTTTAGACGCAAGCATGCGTTCGTTGACGGAAAAAATACAGCCCGCATCACGCGCGCGGGCGAGTTCGTCCGAAGTGCCGCTAAACCAGTGGAAGATGATAACGGGGAAGTCGGGGTTTGGGATGAGTAGTCCATGCGATTCGAGGACGTCCAGTACGGCTCCTGCCGAACGAACGGCGTGAATTGATATTACGCGCCCGGTAAGAGGATGCTGCACGAGCGCATCGCAGAGCCGGTTAAGTGCCTGTATTTGTAGCGGCTCACTTCCAGCAAAGCGCGCGGAAAAGTCGAGTCCGACTTCGCCGATGTAGCGTTCTTGGGCAGCAACTTCGCAAAGCAGATTGACTTCGACAAAACCGCAGTGGCCATCGGCGAGCCACCAGGGGTGAAGCCCAACGCCGGCGATGATGCCTGGTTGGCGACAGGCGCGCTCGTTTGCGGCCGAAAAGTCGCGCGGATTGACGCCGCAGTCAAATAGACCCAAGCCCAGCGCCGTCGCCTCATCGGCAACGGCGTCCGGGTGAGCCATTAAATCAAGATGGCAGTGTGCATCAAATAACCGGGGCTCCATCTCGGTGCGCTCCGCTAGTCCAGACGTTGGCCATCGGAGCGTACGCGCTCAGTGCCGCGGCCGCTGATCTGGCGGATAACCTCGCCGGCAATCATCTGGCCCATGATGGGCGGCATAAAGCTGGCGGTTCCCAGCTCGGTGCGCTCGTGGATGTTGGAAGGGTCGCGGGGCTGTGTCTTAACCGATTCCTCGCAGCTAAACAGTACATGCAGGCTCTTGATTCTGCGCTTCTTGCATTCTTTGCGCATGATGCGGCTCATGGGGTCACGTACCGTATCGAAAATGTCGGCAAAGCGGAGGCACTCGGGATGGAGCTTGTTGGCCCCGCCCATGGAGCTAACCAAACGAATGTCGTAGTCCTGAGCATATTTGGCAATGGTGAGCTTGGCCGAGATGGTGTCGATGGCGTCGACGACGTAGTCGAGCTTGCCGTCCGTCTGCTCCAAAACGCTCGCGAAGAAATCATCGATGTTGTCGCTCAGCAGGTATTCGGTGCGCTTGATGACAGTAGCGGTAGGGTTGATGTCGTGAATCATAGCCTCCATGACGTCGACTTTGCGCTTGCCGACGGTGCTGTGAAAGGCGATGGCCTGGCGATTGATATTGCTGGGCGCGATGATGTCCTTATCCAGAATGACGAAATGACCGATGCCGCCGCGGGCGAGTGCCTCGCAGCAGTTGGATCCCACGCCTCCGCAGCCGAGCACTAGCACCGTAGCATCGGCGAGCTTATCGAGTGCCTCGCGGCCCATGATAATCTCGAGCTTGGTGTCGCGTGTCTCGATGGCGGCTGCGGCTGTGGTTTCGGTCATAGATATCCTCCGATGGGGAGTCGGTCGTGTTTTAGCTATCGCCATTATAGGTAATCGCCCATAGGTTGCGATGGCGTTTGCTTTGATGTGGTTTGAAGCATTGCGATTAGATAGTTAGACAAACATCTAAATATTGAGTATAGTGTGCACGTCATGAGAGATGATGAGAGGAGGTCTTATGCCGGGAGAGGGTTTTAAGGCGCTTGCCGATCCAACGCGACGGCGCATTTTGGAGTTGCTGCGCGAGGGCAATTGCACGGCGGGGGAGCTTGCCGAGCATTTCGATATCAGTAAGCCGTCGCTGAGCCATCACTTGGCGACGCTCAAAAACGCCGGGTTGGTGATCGACGAGCGCCATGGCCAAAACATCGTTTACAGCTTAAACACCACCGTCATGCAGGACTTGATCGGTTGGTTTATGGGCTTTACAAACACGGAAGGTGATAAGGATGAATAACGAAAACAAGGGCATTCACCCCACGGGGGTATCGTCGCGCGTGTGGATTGCGCTGGTCGCTCTGTGCGTCGCCAATGTCGTAGCGCACCTCATGGTGATGCCGAGCTTGCCTGCGCAGATTCCCACGCACTGGGGCGCGAACGGCGCCGTCGACGGTTGGGGTCCTAGCTGGATGGCCTCCGCGCTCGGCGTGCTGCCTCTGGCGCTTCTCGCAATGTTCTGCGTGGTGCCGCGCATCGACCCCAAAGGTGAGGCATATCGAACCTCGGGCAAGTTCTATCAGGGCTTCGTAATCGCCTTCACCTTGTTCATGTGCGCCATAAGCTGGCTGGGAGAGCTTACGGTCTGGGGCGTGGTGCCGGCGGTCGGTTCGGTCAACGTGCTGATTTCCGGTGTTGTCGGTTTGCTGTTCATCGGCGTAGGCAACTACTTGCCGCGTGTGAAGCAGAACTATACGCTCGGTATCAAGACACCTTGGGCGCTTGCCGATCCCGAAAACTGGCGCCGTACGCAGCGTTTTGGCGGCGCCTGCTTTATGGTGCTGGGTATTGGCCTGATTGTGATGGGCGTGGCAGGCAGCGTGCTTTCGAGTGAAGTCGTCGCCGCGGTGATTGCGGTTCTGGCGTTTGGTTCGGTTGGAGCCGTCTACCTCTACTCGTATCTGTTGCTGTCTCTTATACACATCTGACGCTGCCGACGACGGAGAGAG
>CABSMZ010000007.1 GCA_902478875.1 uncultured Collinsella sp. | reverse complement strand
GCGCGGGCGCCCGGTCGGCGGCCCGTTCTGGGCGCGCCTCAATCGTAGCCCGAGACGGTCCCGGGCTGACAATTTCGACTGTAATGGACGTTCTTAAACGACTAGTCATTTAAGAACGTCCAATGACTAGGTGGGGAAGGCGTGCGACAATGGTGGGCGTTGTGTTGTTCGCGCTAAGGAGTTGCCATGTTGTTGTGTCCCGTTTGCCATGAGCCTTTGGTGGACGACGAGCGCGGTGCTGCATGCGCGGGCGGACACCGGTTTGACCGTGCGCGCGAGGGCTATCTATACCTCCTACGCTCGTCCAAGAGCGGCGATTCCATGGGCGATCCCA
The DNA here is from genome assembly GCA_902478875.1 of uncultured Collinsella sp. GTDB lineage: Bacteria > Actinomycetota > Coriobacteriia > Coriobacteriales > Coriobacteriaceae > Collinsella. The sequence goes on along the minus strand of CABSMZ010000007.1, from coordinate 26,118 downwards.
AGTCGCAGGCGCGCAGCCGACGTGACTTTCTGAACCGCGGCTACTATGCGCCGTTGCGCGATGCAATGATCGAGCTGGTGCGCGAGCGGGTGTCTGGGCGTGCTGCGTCTACGAACGGCCCCATGACGCTGCTCGATATTTGCTGTGGCGAGGGCTACTACACCAGCGCCATGGGCGCGGTGCAGGGCGTGGACGCTTACGGGTTTGATTTGGGCAAAGAAATGGTGCGCCTGGCCGCCAAGCGCGGCGATGCGACCTACTTCGTGGCCAACATGAAAGACATCCCCGTGGCCGATGGCGCCTTCGATATGGTGACCGAGCTCTTTGCTCCCTTCAACGAGCGTGAGTTTGCCCGCGTACTGGCGCCAGAGGGCTCACTCTATACCGTGGTGCCGGGTGCCCGTCATCTGTTTGGGCTTAAGGAAGTGCTCTACGACACGCCATATCTTAATGACGAGAAGCTGCCGCAGACCACCGAACTCGAGTTGGTCGGAACGCGGCGGGTGTCTGCGAACATTACGCTCCAAACCCAGGCCGACATCGAGGCGGTGTTCCAGATGACGCCGTACTACTACCGCACGCGCCCTGCCGACAAAGAGCGCCTGGCAAACCTGGACACGCTCCAAACCGATATCGACTTCATCATCGCCGAGTACCGTCACAGCTAATAACCTACCAAAAAGGGACAGGTTTATTTTGGCAGGTTTTATCTGGGCAAATGCAAAGGGCCGACCGCGGAGATGCGCGATCGGCCCTTTTTATTGGCGTATATACCAGAGTCGCTGAGCGATTGACACGGATGCGGCTTAGCTCAAACGGTCCATGCCCTCTTTCTTGACGCGGTTGGCGAGTGCAAAGTAGATAATGCTGACAATCAGGCCGGTAAAATCGGGGATGCTTGAGCCGGTCCCACCCAAGAGGGGCAGGGAGAGGAGCAGACTGATGACCGAACATGCTAGGCAGACGATGGACCAGATCCAGACAACGCCAGCCTTGGCGGGATTATTTGCCGCGCGGATGCCAAAGACAGCGGTCACAATTTCGACGACGCCCAATACGATGACGACGACGCAAGAGACGATCATAGCACTCGTGATATCGCCTGCCGCGCTGCCTGCAAAGAGCGCTGTAGCACCCATGCCTGCGCTTAGAATGCCGACGACAAAGAAGAGGAACGATAGGATTTTGAGTAATTTACAGGCGTTGCTCATGGCTGGTCCTTTCGAAGTGGACATGACGTATTTGACGCGCACGCATGACGCATGTCGCGAAGCATATTGTAATTCAACAAGGTGCTGTGCACGTTCATCTAATAGTTGAACGCTCCGCTCGCGACGGGGGTGGCACTTGCACTGTGCTAGCTTTTTGTTTAACTGGATTAAACTGTGCATTTTTTAGGGGCGAATGGTGAATATCAAGCAGGTCGGCTATTTTGTCGCCGTATTCGAGACGAAGAGTTTTACTGCTGCGGCGCACCAGCGCCACGTGACTGTTCAGGCCATTTCCAAGTCAATTAGCGAGCTCGAGCAGTTTTTTAACGTTCAGTTTTTTGAGCGTGGGAGTAGCGGTGTCAGGCCGACTCAGGCCGGTCGCAGCTTTTATGCCAAGGCTCGCCCCGCCGTCGAAGCATATCGTGAGGTTGAAAACTTTGACCCGTCCGGATGCGACCTGACCGTCTCATCGGCCTCTGGTCCTCAAGCGATGCCGGAACTCTCGATTGGCCTGTGCGCTCCCGCATTCGATAACGAGGATAAGCTATATAAGGGGCTATCTGCGCTTATCATGCGTGGTGTGCGCGTGCGGGTGAAGTTTTGCACTGTGCATCCCGGAGTTGCCCAGCAGGAACTTGAGCAGGGCGGCCTTGATGCCTTGCTTACGGTGGGTACATATGACAATACCAATGATGACTGCGAACAGCTGGGAACCCTGCCCACGGGTATTCTCGTTGCCGCCGACCATCCGCTCGGCAAGAGGCCCTTTGTGACCGTGGCTGATCTGAGCTCCTATCCGGTAGGACAGTCGACTGCGTTCGATAGCTTTAACAACTCGATTTTTTGGCAGTACAAAACCCTCGGTGTCCTAGGTGAGACGCGCGTTATCGATAGCCCCGCTCAAGTTGGGTCGTTTTTGGCGGCCGAGCGTGGCTTTTTCTTAAATGCCATTCTTCCCGTTCCCGGTCAGATCGCTAGTGGGTTTGAGATTGTTCCCATTGTGGGCGAAGGGGCCCTGACGGTTCCGGTGTGCTTAGTTTCCCTTAAAGATGAAAAGCCCCAAGCTTATCACGTCGTAGAGAACTACTTGATTCGCATGGTGGGCTGTGCCAACGGGTCTGCTGCTCGCTAGCGCATCCGTTGACGCGCTTGCCGCTGTCGGCTCGGGTGTCTGGCATTATGCTGTCGATCGTGCCGTGCCGTGGCAATCGAATGAATGCAAAGGCTATCTACAGCAAGCCGCCCTCCGTTTCTTGTTTGCTCGAGAAACGGAGGGCGGCTTTCATATACAGCGCTCTGTGCAGGCTGGTCAGATACCCTAGCTCAGACGCTCCTGGCTTTCCTTTTTAACGCGGTTGGCGAAAACGAAGTACACGGCACTTACGACCACGGCGGTGACATCGGTGGCGCTGGTGCCGACTCCGCCCAAGAAGGGCTCGGAAAGCAGCAGGCTCACAACGGCGCAAACCAGGCAAATGATAGCCCAGACCCAAACGACACCAATCTTGCTGGGGTTATTTGAGGCGCGGATGCCCAGCACGGCAGCGATGATTTCGACGATGCCCATCACGATGATGACAACGCTGTAAACCGAGAGATCGCCGCTGGCGTCGCCCGAAGCCGCGGTGAGTGCCAACGCGCCCACGGCGATGCTAAAAATACCTCCCAATAGATAGATGATGGACATGACCTTTAGGACTTTACGGTTGTTGCTCATGTTCAGTTCCTTTCCCTTGAGCCTTAATGGCGCCGTGCGGGTTTTGCTCGGTACCATGAATTACTGATTGGTAGGTTCGTTACCAAGGTCTTGCGAGGCGAGTTTCTGTTCTTCGTTAAACTCGTCCGCTTCGGCGAGTTCTTCGGCGGTAGCTTCCCTCGGAGCGGGCTCGTCGACATCGCAATGATCGAAAACGAGTTGATAGGGGGCGATGTCGCGGCGGGAAAGCATGAGCTTTACCTCACGGCGCAAAGAACGCATGACGCTGCCGCGATCGGTCTCCTTGCAGGTGGCGACAACGCGAATGGTCATAGCGGTGCTGCTAAGGTCGACCACGCCCTTGTAGAAGGGGCCATCGATAATGGCGGGAACGCGGTCATGCACGCTTTTGAGCTCGTCTTTAAGCACCTTTTCGACATAGGGTAGAGATTCTCCCACCGGGATGGTGATATCTATGCTGGCGTAAGAATTAAGTTTTGTCATGTTGGTGACATTCGAAATCGAGCTGTTGCGTAGGAGCAGGACATTGCCGTTGCCGTCATTGATCTTTGTGGTTCGCACACCAATCTCCATAACGGTGCCGGTGTTGCCGCCAACCGAGATGACGTCTCCAACGCGGAACTCGCCTTCAAAGATAATAAAGAGCCCGCATAAGATATCCGTGATGAGGTCTTTGGCTCCAAAGGAGACGGCGAGCGTGATGATACCTGCCGAGGCTAAAAGCGTTGCGGTATCGACACCCAAAACGCCGAGGCACCAATAGAGCATAGCGATGAGAGTTCCGTATTTTGTCAGGCTCGAGAGAAGTCGGCATATCGTCTCGCCGCGCGCTCCAAGCACATTGGACAACATGCGAAGAAGCGCCTGCGCGATTGCGCACACTGTGAGAGCCACACAGGCGTACATGATCGAAGCGGTGAGCGCGAATATGTTGAGACCGTGCTGCCAGTCGTTGCCCAGGATATAGGTAAATACCGAACGCGGACCAAACAGAGCGTCTTTAAACAAGACGGCCAAAAAGACGATAAACACCGCGATGCCGGTAAACCATTTAAGGACTGTGCCGAGTTTTTGCTCGGGGGTTTTGTCCTCCCATTTAAAGGAGATGTTGAGCCATCGGCTAATGGCGCTTTCGCTGTGTTTGACACGGCCGTCGGACGTCGTGACGGTGATGTTGTGCCGTCTTGTCGCGAAATCGCCTTCGTGCTTCGAACGCTTTTCTTCGACTTTTATGGTGTCGAGCGTCAGCAACGGGTAGATAAGGGCAAAGCAAATGGCGGCGATGATTCCGGTTGCGATTGTGAGCGGAACGCGCTGGTGCATAAAGGAGTCTTCGGGTGCCGCGACGTAAACGTAATAGTCGCCAGTCTCCAAGCAGGAGGCGTAGAGTTTCTGGTTGTCGATGTAGACGAAGTCGCTAAAGCCATCTGCAAGCTGCTCGTCAGTCAGTCCTATTTCGGATGCCTTTTTCCCAAGAAGAAGGTCGTTGGGATGATATGCGACGGTACCGTCTTTTTTCTCGATTGCAAAGGCGAAGCCTCCGGCGCCCGCCTTGATGCCATCGAGCACTGCGTCGATCTTGGTGCTCTTGAGCATTTCTTCTAAGCGCATGGGGCGCACGGCAATCTGCACGATTCCGTCTGCAATGCCATCCTGATCGTAGAGTGCGACTCCGATGTACTGATATGTCTCGCCGGTGGTTCTGTTGATAGAGAGAGGCTGTATATATTCATCCTTGCCGCCCAAAAGCGAGCGGAACTCGTAGGAGGAGTCACCGTACTTGGTCGAAAGGCTGTAGGATCGCTGCGACGTGCTCGAGCTTGTCATATTGCCGTCGCCGTCGTAGAGATTAATTGACTCGATGTTGAGCGTGTTTGCCATGCTGTGCAGGTCGGCTCGCGTGGCGAGCTCTGGATTGTGCTCAACGATGTAGGCGATAATGTGGCAGGCAGTGGCATAGTGCTCGCTATATTGCCTCGTAAGTTCATCCTCGCGCAGCGCATTATTTTTGAGCGTTTGATCAATCTGCTCTAAGCGCTCCCGATTGACCGTCGCCTGGCTCGAAAGGGCAAAGAGCGTTTGCATATAGAAGGTTACTGCCAAAAGTAAGACGAGTCCTGCAATGGACAAGGCTGTTGCGCGCCTGCCCACGGAGGGGCTAAACCGAAGGCCACGACCGATCTTGACGTATTCGTGATGGTCGTGGTCGTCATGTTCGTCATCCGCTAGGACAAACAGGTCATAGAGTGCCACGGCGGCGACGACTGCGATGAAGGCAAAGAGGATGACGCCCACGGTGATGTTGCGCGCGGAGGCGGTATCGCTTTCGGGGATGGCGAGAATGTAATAGGTGTCATCGACCAACTTGACGCGACAATACAGGCTTGTGTTTTTGACGGAAGTGATGAATGTCTTGCCGTCCTCAAGATTGCCCACGTCGATGCCGTTGTCGAGTGCATCGGTACCTATCATGTTCTGATCGGGATGGTAGGTGATCAGGTGCGTTTTTGCCGATACGGCGAGGACATATCCGTGACTGCCGAGCGAGATGTTCTTGAGCATGCTCTCGGCCGAGCCGGTGTCCTTGACAAGGGCGTGCAGCTCTTGGGGATTTTGCTCTACGATGACCATGGTGTCGTCATCGATTTTGGCGGCATAGTATCGCATGAGCCAGTCTTGATCGGGAAGATCGACCTCAACTGGATCGGAGGGCTTGCCGGTCTCGAAGCACTGACGTAGCTGGTTGAAGCGGGCGCGGCTAAAATCGGCTTTGGTGTCAACCGCTTTGGCGATGATGGAACCGTCACGTCGGGCAATGAGAACGTTATCGACCTTGAGCAGGTCCTTGAACTCGGCCATTTTGGCATCGGTCGCTTCATAACCGGCATCGTTGGCTGCCATAAATGCGATGCTCGCGGCACGCGTGCGATACAAGTCATCAAATGTTTGGGTGTTGTCTTTTGTTTCCGACTGGGCCGTTTTAACGAGATCGGGGAGTTCGGCGGCAACGCGATCGAATTCTAAAGCGTATTCCTCTTGCGATAGACGCGTTTGCATCGAGGCGAGTAGGAGTCCCATCGCTAACGCGCAGACGGCTACGGCAATGGCAAGCGCCACGGATTTCTTTTTTAGTCGCTTGGACATGGGTGGACTTCCTTAGTTCCATTTCTCGATGAGCGTATCGATTGTTTTGTCTTTGAGCATTGAGCGTACTTCGGCGGCAACCTTGGGTGAAAGCTCAGAGCCCTTCTGCGTTGCGACGGCGTAGCGCTGTGGGTTGATGCCAAAATCGGGCAGGACGGTGCGCTCGTCATCGAGATAGGTTTTGGCAATTGCGCCATCGGTCGCCATGGCGTCGACGTCGCCGGCTTCCAATGCGCGGGAAAGCTCAGCGTAGCTTGCATATTGGCTCAGATGCCATGTGTCGTAGTCAATGTTGCCGCTCTTGGCATCCTGCTGCTGGGGGATGCCGTCCGAAAGCCCCAGCTCCAAAAACTTCGCGGCAAGTTGAGGTGCAGCGTTTGTTCCGGATACCGTGCCAATTGTTCCGCCCTTAAGCTGGGAGAAAGATTGAATGAGCGATGTATTTTCGACAACAAGAATTACCGAGTCGGTGTAATAGGCGGCAGAGAAGTCAAACAGCTTTTTGCGTTCGTTGCTTATCGAGTAGCATGCGATCAGGCAATCGACTTTTTCCGACGAAAGCATTTCTTCGCGTGTCTCGGGCGTTACGGATGTAAACGAACAGCCTCCATAGCCAAGACGGTTTGCCAACTCGTTGGCGAGGTCGATTTCGAATCCGTAGTATTTGCCGTTGTTGGGATTACGCTCGCTAAACCCGACGATATCCGAGCGGACGCCTACGTTCAGCCTGGCCTTGCCGGACATGTCGGGATTACTGTTCGAGCAGGCTGGCAGCACCACAGCTGCCAGTGTGGCTCCGGCTGCCGAGATTGCCAACCGGCAGGCCTTTCGGCGTGTGACTGAATGGTCCATTTGCATTCCTCACGACGAATGTTCAGTCCTTTAATGATACGGACGGGCAAGTATGGAACAGCCGCGAAGCGGCGGGTAAACGCAGGGTTGAGGTGGAGGGCAATCCTGACGGGATTTGGTGCTTTACCGCTAAATAGATGCCCGCATTCTGCAATGGGCGGTGGGCCATGTCGCATGTGGGACAATAGCGGACGGTTGGGTGCTGGCATAAACGGCGCCCCGCGTATTCGTTTGTTTGTTAAGGAGTGTCCATGGGCGTCGTCGATCCCTCTTCTGTTGCTCGGGCCGCGGGGCTTGAGCTGATCGGGAAGTCCGAGGGCCTCACGCTCACCGACGGCACGATGGAGCTGCGTGCCGATTTTGGCCGCATGCTTCCACGACTCAAGCAGGGTCGCTTGCAGCAAGAGCTGCTGGTGAAGGCCACACGCATAAAAGGTGCCGAGCAACCGTGGGCAATCGATGCCACAGCAGGCTTTGGCGAGGATTCGCTGCTGTTGGCGGCCGCGGGCTTTACCGTCGATCTGTATGAGCAGGATTGCGTGATCGCGGCGCTCCTCAAGGATGCTTTGGATCGCGCGGCAGATGAACCGGCGCTTGCGACAGCCGTGGCGCGCATGCGCTTGCATGCGGGCGAGGACAGCATTGCCGGCCTTCGCCATACAGCTGAGTTGATCGGGCGGGGTGAGCTTGCCGCTCCCGATGCGGTGTACCTGGACCCCATGTTTCCCGAGCGCACCAAGAGCGCGGCGGTGAAAAAGAAGTTCCAGCTGCTGCATCACTTGGAGCAGCCGTGCGCCGATGAGGAGGCGCTGGTCCAGGCAGCGCTTGCGGTGCATCCGCGCAAAGTCGTTATCAAACGGCCGGTGAAGGGCCCGTTGCTTGCCGGCGTTAAGCCGAGCTATCAACTTGCGGGTAAGGCCGTTCGTTACGATGTTTTGGTGCCGCCGCGCCCGTAGCTTGCGTGCGATGGCTGGCGCTCCGTCAATGCCGTGCCGATGCGGCGCCTATTTCCAAGGGTGCGACGTCAGGTGCCAGCCACCGCAGTATTCGCATTTGTAGCAGGCCAAACCACGCCGCCCGCGGTTTTCGCAGTCGGCCATAACTGCCTCGGCCTCGGCGCGTGTGTCGTAACGGTTTTTGCGTTCGCACGACTTGTAGCGCCAGGCTTCATCGCGCTCGGCGTCCAGGGCGTCGCGGCGCTCGTCCTCGCGCGCAAACAGGTCGCTCATATCGCCGCCGGTAGCAGCGCCCAAAAACTCGCTTTTAGCCTTTGACCAGGCGGCTCGCTTTTTGCTTCCCATCTGCTTCGCGCCTCTCTCCAAACGCTGGTATCATTGCTCAACCAAAGTGATACCAATAAACGTGAGGTCGCCGCGTGATGATCAGAAAAACCCTCGATACTGACATTCCCGCCGTCATGGCCATCTATGACGCCGCCCGCGCCTTTATGCGCGTGCATGGCAACGCCACGCAGTGGCCCGAGGGCACGCCTTCGGCCGAGCAACTGGCTGCCGATATTGCCGCTGGTGGTAGTTACGTGTGTGAAGTCGACGGTCGCGTGGTTGCGACGTTTGCCTTTTTACCGGGTCCGGACGAGTGCTATGACGTAATTGAGGATGGTCAATGGCGTAGCGACACTCCGTACGCCGTGCTGCACCGTGTGGCGTCCGACGGCACCGTGCACGGTATCGCGGCTGCGATGTTTGCCTTTGCCAAGGAACGTATCGACCATCTGCGTATCGACACGCACCAAGACAACCTGCCTATGCAGGGCGCCATCGCCAAGGCCGGGTTTAAGCGCGCCGGCGTCGTGTATGTGTCGGACGGCACGCCGCGTGTTGCGTTTGACTGGCTGCGCGAGGCATAAGAGCGGGGACGCGTATCAACAATTCGCGCGAACGAAAATGGCCCCGGGTGGGGCTATTTTCGTTCGCTGCGCTGATTTAAAGCCGGCTTTCGCAAGGCGCGAACCTACGAAAATCGCCGCGCGGCAACGCGGGGCGATGAGCTTGGTCGGGGGATAGGGCCCGCTTCGCCCGCCGGCCCGTAAATTGTATCATCCGGTGTGGAGCGTGAACGCCCGTCGCCGCGTGCGATGGGCTTGTAATAAGAGGAGAGCCATGTCGAAGCAAGCGGTCGTTGGAATCTTGGCGCATGTCGATGCCGGCAAGACCACGCTGGCCGAGGCCATGCTGTTCAACGCGGGTCGCATTCGCAAGCGCGGCCGCGTGGACGATGGCGATTCGCATCTGGACACTAACACGATCGAGCGTGAGCGCGGCATTACGATCTTCTCGTCACAGGCTGTGCTCGACCATGGCGATACCCGCGTCATGCTCGTGGATGCGCCGGGGCATGTCGATTTTTCTGCCGAGGCGGAGCGCACACTGCGCGCACTCGACTATGCGATTTTGGTTGTGGGCGCCAACGACGGCGTGCAGGGGCACACCGAAACCCTGTGGCGCCTGCTTGCACGCTATGACATTCCGACGTTCATCTTTATCAACAAAATCGATTTGGAGAATCCCGGCCGCAATGTTTTGCTGGCACAACTTGGGCAGCGTCTTTCCGAGGGCTGCCTGGATGCCAGCGAACTGCTGGTGGGCGGCGCCGTTCAGGAGGACGCTGCTGCGTTGGACGAGGCGGCGCTCGAGGAGTTTCTTGAGGCGGGTGAGCTTTCCGTCGCGACGCTGTCGCGCATGGTTGCCGAGCGCAAGCTCTTTCCCTGCTTTGCTGGCTCGGCACTCAAGGACCAGGGTGTGGAAGAGCTACTCGACGGCATATGCGCTTTGATGCTAGAGCGAACATGGCCTCAGGAGTTCGCCGCGCGTGTCTACCGCGTGAGTCGTGGAGACCGTGGCGAGCGTCTTACCTGGGTCAAGGTGACCGGCGGAACGCTGCATGCCAAACAGGTGATTAACGGACGTTCCGGTGCCGAGGCATGGGAGCAGAAGGTCGATCAGGTGCGCATCTATAACGGCGAGAAGTATGAGCTTGCCCAAGAAGTTGCTGCTGGCGGTATTTGTGCCGTGACGGGCCTAGCGCACGTTCGCCCAGGGGACGCCTTGGGTGCGGAGCCCGCGGGCGATGCACCTGTCATTGCGCCGGTTCTCACCTATACCGTGCTGCCGGGCGAACACGACGTCCATGTGGTATTCAAAGCGTTGACTGAGCTGGCAGACGAAGACCCCATGCTCGGCGTAAGCTGGAACACGCATCTTGAACAAATACATCTGCAGCTCATGGGAGCGGTGCAGCTCGAGGTCGTGCAGCGTGTGTTGGCCGATCGCTTTGGCCTTTCGGTTGCGTTTGAGTCTGGCGGCATTCTCTATAAGGAGACTATTTTGCAGCCGGTCGAGGGCGTGGGCCACTTTGAGCCACTGCGCCACTATGCCGAGGTGCATCTGCGCCTGGAGCCGTTGCCAGCGGGCTCGGGCGTGCAGTTTGGCACCGTGACCTCGACCGACGAGCTCGATCTTAACTGGCAGCGTCTGGCGCTCACCAACGCCATGGAGCGCGATCACCTGGGCGTGCTGACCGGCTCGCCCATCACCGATGTGCGCATTACGCTCACGGGCGGCCGTGCGCATGCCAAACACACCGAGGGCGGCGATTTTCGCCAGGCCACGTACCGCGCGATTCGCCAGGGTTTTATGCAGGCACGTGAGGCCGGCACGGCGGTGCTGTTGGAGCCGTGGTACCACTTTGAGCTCGAGGTGCCGGGGGAGTGCGTGGGCCGGGCGCTCTCGGATGCCACGCGCATGGGTGCCGAGTACGAGCCGCCGACGATGGCGAGAGACCGGGCGAAGCTTGTGGGTCGCGTGCCGGCTTCCGAGGTGCAGGATTACGCGCTGGAGGTGGCTGCCTACACGAGCGGTCGCGGGCATCTGTACCTGGAGTTCGCCGGCTATTCGGCTTGCCATGATGCCGAGCGCGTAATCGAGACGGCCGCCTATGAGCCCGAGGCCGATTTGCCCAACACGCCCGATTCGGTCTTTTGCTCTCACGGCGCCGGTTACACGGTCAAATGGTACGACGTCCCCGAGGCAGCCCACGTAAAGGTCGATCCCGCCACCTTCCGCCCCTGGCGAGCAGCAGACGCCGAGTTTTTCGGCCACATGTGACAAAGGGACAGTTCCTTTGTCACATGCTATTGGTATAACTCGGTACAAGTTGGTATAACTATTGCCAGGGTTTGCCAATCCGAGGAGGCCGACATGAATCCAAATCCCTTTAAGCCCACGGCTGGCAAGCGGCCTCCGATACTCATCGGCCGCGAGTTGGTCATCGAAGATTTTGAGGAAGGGCTCGATAACGGCGCCGGAGCGCCGGGTAGGCTCATGCTCATTACGGGAAACCGCGGCTGCGGCAAAACGGTTCTCCTGCGGGAGCTGCAACGTCTAGCCAATGAGCGCGGATGGGCGGTTATCTCCGATTCCGCTTCGCTTGGCTTATGCGACCGCTTAGCCGACGCGCTACGCTCGAATAAACCCGTTGTGACGTCAATGGGGTTCGGGCCGTCGTTTGGCCGGATGTCGGTCGAGGCGGCGCGAGCAAAGGGCGAGACGTTACGAGGGCTGGTCAACGAGCGCCTCAAGAAGCTCGGTCCAGGCAAGGGCATATTGTTTGCGATTGACGAGGCGCAATCTGCGTCTATCGAGGAGCTGGCGGCCCTTGCCGTTCTCTATCAGCAGGTGCTCGGAGACCAGGACGCTACGGGATTGCCCGATAGCGACCAGCGCGGTCTTGCGCTGGTGTTCGCTGGATTGCCCAGTATGGTTGATGACTTGCTCGAAGAGCCGAGCGTGACGTTTTTGCGCCGTGCCCAGCAGCGTACGCTGGGGGCGATCTCTTTGCCCAAGGTGCGCGATTCATATGTCCAGACGGTCAAAGACGCTGGTCTTTACATTGATGCGGAGACGGCGGACCTTGCGGCACGCAAGAGCATGGGGCATCCCTATATGGTTCAGCTGGTGGGCTATTACATGTGGCGCTCTGCTGTCCGACGTAACTCGCAGGTCATTGAAAGGTGCGATGTCGAGGATGGCCATGCGGATGCCGTCTCCGAGTTCTACGAAGCGGTCGACGCGCCCCTGTATTACGGGCTGCGCAGTCCACAGCGCCTCTTTATCGAGGCCATGGCGGTTGACGAGGGCAAACCGACGCGCATGGCGGATATCATTGAGCGCTGCGATCGCACCCAGAGCTGGGCGAGTAAATATCGCGCAAGCCTGATTCGCGAGCGCGTCATCGGGGCTGCCGGATACGGTCTCGTCCGGTTTACCGTGCCCATGCTGGGCGAGTACATCCGCGATCGAGTTTTATGGCATGAGTAGGGTGATAAAGATGACGGAACAGAAGATGAGTCCGCAGGCTATCGAGGTGCGTGGCGCGCGCGTCCATAACCTCAAGGACATCGATATCGATATTCCGCTGGGAAAGCTGGTGGGTATTGCCGGCGTATCGGGTTCGGGCAAGAGTTCGCTGGCGCTGGGAGTTCTTTATGCCGAGGGCTCGCGTCGCTACTTGGAGGCACTCAGCACCTATACTCGCCGTCGCCTGACACAGGCCGAACACGCCCAGGTGGACGAGGTGCTGCACGTGCCGGCGGCGCTCGCATTGCATCAGCGCCCCAGCGTGCCGAGCGTGCGCTCGACCTTTGGTACCATGACCGAGCTCAACAACAGCCTGCGTCTGCTCTTTAGCCGCTGTGCCCATCACGTGTGCCCGCATTGCGGGGCGCGTGTGGAGCCGAGCCTTAACGTGGCTGCGGGCCTGTCGCTCACGTGTCCGACATGCGGCCGCGAGTTCTACGCGCCGAGTGCCGAGGATTTGGCTTTCAATAGCGGCGGTGCATGCCCCACCTGTGGCGGCACCGGTGTCATGCGCGAGGTGGACGAGGCGAGCCTGGTGCCCGACGAGTCAAAGACTATCAACGAGGGTGCGGTGCTTCCTTGGGGCACGCTCATGTGGGATCTGATGAAGCAGGTGGCCGGCGAGATGGGCGTGCGCACCGACGTGCCGTTTAACCAGCTCACGCCTCAAGAGCGCGACATCGTGTTTCATGGTCCGGCGGTTAAGAAGCACATTCTCTACGTTCCCAAAAACGGCGAGGGCGCCACGCCGCTCGACTTCACCTATTACAACGCCGTCTATACCGTCGAGAATGCGCTCGCCAAGGTCAAGGACGATAAGGGCTTAAAACGCGTTGCGCGCTTTTTGCGCGAGGGAGCATGCCGTGATTGCGGCGGCACGCGTCTCTCTGAGGCCGCGCGCCAGCCCCAGGTGCGCGGTATCAATCTGGCGCAGGCCGCGGCCATGACGCTGGGCGAGGCCATTGAGTGGATGCACGGGGTGCCCGCATCCTTGCCGCCCGAGATGCGGCCCATGGCGACGGATATCTGCGATTCGTTTTTGAGCGCGGCCCGTCGTCTGGTCGACCTGGGTCTCGATTACCTTTCACTCGATCGCGCCGGTGCCACGCTCTCCACGGGTGAGCGCCAGCGCGTACAGCTTGCTCGCGTGGTGCGCAACCGATCGACGGGCGTGCTTTATGTGCTGGACGAGCCTTCGATCGGCCTGCATCCTGCCAATGTCGACGGCTTGGTGGGCGTGATGCGCGATCTGGTGGATGACGGCAACACCGTGGTTGTTGTCGACCACGACACGCGCGTACTGGCGGAAGCCGACTATCTGGTCGAGATGGGCCCCGTTGCCGGAGCAGGCGGCGGCAGTGTAATCGCCGCCGGTACGTTAGACGAGGTTGAGCAATCGCAGGGCAGCCGTATCGCGCCGTTTTTGCGCTCCGAGCCCAAGCGCTTGCGCTCACAGGTGACTGACGACGAAATGTTCGACCAGGGCCATATCCGCATGGCGACCGATACCATCCATACCGTCAAGCCGCTCGAAGTCGATATCCCGCGCGGTCGTCTCGTCGCGGTGACGGGTGTTTCGGGTTCGGGTAAGACGACGTTGGTGCTCGAGACGCTCATCCCGGCGCTTAAGGCGCAGGCAGCTGGCGAGCGTCTGCCGGGGCACGTGCGTTGGGTCGATGCCGAGGGCATTGCGCGTGCCAACCTGATTGACGCCACGCCCATCGGTGCCAACGTGCGCTCGACGGTAGCGACCTATGCCGACATCCATGATGAGCTGCGCCGCGCCTTCGCCCGTACGCCCGAGGCCAAGGCGACCGGTTACAAGGCGGGTGCCTTTAGCTACAACACCGGCGCCTTGCGCTGCCCTACGTGCGATGGCACGGGCTCGATATCGCTCGACGTGCAGTTTTTGCCCGACGTCGAGATCGTCTGTCCGGCATGTCGCGGCTCGCGTTATGCAGACACGGCTTCGCGTGTCCATCGCGAGGGCAAGGACGGGAGTCTGCTTACGTTGCCGCAGCTCATGGACATGAGTGTGGACGAGGCCCTCGACGCCACGGTGGGACTCAAGAAGGTTCAGACGCGCTTACAGACCTTGCACGACCTGGGCCTGGGTTATCTCACGCTCGGTGAGCCCACGCCGGCGCTCTCGGGCGGCGAGGCGCAGCGTCTTAAGCTTGCGAGCGAGATGGGCCGCGTGCAGGACGATGCCGTATTCGTGTTCGACGAGCCCACGATTGGCCTGCATCCGCTCGATGTCCAAGTGTTGCTGAGTGTGTTTGACGGCCTCGTTGCCAAGGGCGCCACGGTTATCGTGATCGAACACGATCTCGACCTTATCCGTAACGCCGATTACGTGATCGACATGGGCCCAGGCGGTGGCGACGCGGGCGGGCAAATCGTCTGCGCCGGTACGCCGGGTGACATCGCGGCCTGCCCCGCAAGCATCACCGGTCGCTACCTATAGGCGATGCGACAAAGGGACTGTCCCTTTGCCTTATTGATGCCTATTTCACGCATTGAGCCGCGAGATAGTCGCGGAAGAATGGCAATTCAAATGCGACGAGCCCTCGTCCTCGCTCCCCGATGATGCCGGCGTCTATCATGCGGCGTCGGTAGCGGGAGACCTGCTGCGGCGAACGCTTAAGGCGCTCGACAAGGTCAGCGGTGGTGGACTCTTCCTCGTCATCGAGCATGGCGATGAGGAATCGCTTGTCCTCTGCAGTGAGTTCCCGATAGGTTGCCGCGAGGATTCGGTCATCCATCTCGTCGCGCGCGATTTTGATTCCCAGGTCAAAGTCGCGTGACGAGATTTCCTTCGAATCGCTTGTGAGATCCCAGGCACGGTAGCCTACGAGTTGCAATAGGAAGGGAAAACCAGAGATCGAGCGAACGGCTCTATCGATTCCCTCAGCATCTGCCAGGCGATCGTTTTCCTGGATCGTGCGAATCAAGGCCTCGCGTACGTCATAGTCGGCAATGCGACCCAGATGATATTGTTGGGCGCGGCGAAGGAACGAGACCGTCTTGTGGTTCAGCAACGTCGAGACGTTGTTGGGAAGCCCCGCCATGAGCAGGGCGACGCGTTTTCCATCGGTCACAAAGTGCTGATACGTCGCTGCGAGCTGAATCATCTCGTCGAGTGTCGGGTCCACCTCGTCAACCGTGACGAGCAGACCGGTGCCCGCCTCGTTGAGCTGGTCGATGATGTCGCTCATGCGATAACGCCAGGTTGAGGCATCGTGAACGCGATTGACCTCGATGCTGCCGAGCGGTGCAATTCCGAGGCCGGTGACTTCGAATTGGCTGGACGAGTCGATGAGATGGGCTGCGGCGCGTTTCGCCCCGAACTCGATTTCCTCAAGCATTCCCGGGAGCGCGGTTGTCTTTACGGCAATCCAGCCGTGGGATTCCGCCCTTGTCGCAAGTGACGACATGAGAGCGGTTTTACCGGTTCCACGCGCGCCTGAGAAGATCGAGGTCAATTCTGGGCGTCTGCGCTGGCTCAAGAAGGCACGGTCCAAATCCCGAATAATCTGTTGTCTGCCAGCGAGATGGGCGGGAACCTCACCAAAACTGGGGGTAAATGGGTTCTCGAGATATTCCACAATGCCCTCCTTTAGCGTCTCGGGTTAACTTCATTTTATTCTAGTTAATTTAAGTTAAAAATGATTAATTACGTTTAACTCTATGGCGGTCGAATGTGACAAAGGGACTGTCCCTTTGTCACATTCCGGCAAAGCCGGTCTGGCGGAGAGCTTCGTAGAGGACGACGGCAGCGCTGTTGGAGAGGTTGAGTGCGCTGATGCGGTAGTCGTCCGGGTTGACGAAGTTGCCGCAGATGTCTTGTTGAAGGATGGCCTCGTGGCTGTCCTCGGTATGCCCCAGCGATTCCTCGTGGGCCTCCCAAGCCTCGGCGTTATCGAGTGAGTCGCAATCGCGCAGCATTGGGATGCGCTCGCAGCGCTCGGGCGCCGCGGCAAGCAGTGGCTCGGGAATGCCCGAACTCTCGCTGCCAAAGACCAAATAGTCGCCATCGCGGTAGGTGCTCTGCGCATAGGTGCGGCGTGCCTTTTTGGTCAGCAGATGCAGGCGACCATCGGCGGGGGAGAGGTCGTTGCGCGCAAGGAAATCCTCCCAGCCGGCATAGGTCGTCACGTCCAAGTTTTGCCAGTAGCCCAGACCGGCGCGACGTACCGTCTTGTCGTCGAGCGAAAATCCCAGCGGCTCCACCAGATGCAGGCGGGCGCCGGTAACCACGCAGGTGCGGCCGATATTGCCCGTATTGGCCGGAATCTCGGGCGCATACAGCACGATGTTGAACATGAATCTCCTTGGCTCAGAACGAAAAACCACCACGAAGGGGACAGGCACCTTCGTGGTGGTTTGGCGGTTACGTAGCGGAAAAATGACCGCTTGGATAAACCTAGGCGCGGTGCCAGTCGGTCAGGCAGGCATCGAGGGAGGCGATGAGCGCATCCTTGTCCATGTGACGGCCGATGATGCACAGGCTCGTCATGCGGTCGCCCGTCTCGTCGTCCCAAATCTGCATGATCTCGGGGTTCTCGTCGATGATCTTCTGCTTCTCGCCCTCGGGCGCCGAGTCAACGAACAAGCCGTTCTCCATCAGGCGCATCTGGTGGCCGGCCTGCTCAAACATGTAACACATGTCCGGATCGCCGGTCTGCCACAGCGGGCCCTTGACGCGAATGACCTCGTCGGGCCACTCCTGCTCAACAAAATCGGTGAACTTCTGCAGGTCAAACGGCTTGCGGCGCGAGTACACAAAGGTCTCGATGTCGTACTCGAGCACCTCGGGGTCGTCGTGCTCCTCGGGATGCTCCATGGCCTCGATCCAGGCGGCGGAGTTGTAGGCGCGCATAAAGTCGAAGCGGTCGGTGTCGAGCAGCTCCTCCATGGGGACCTCGCCGTTTTGGGCCTCGACGATCACGGCGTCTTTCTGCAGGCTGCGCACGATGGCCTTGAGCTCGGCGATCTGTTCGGGCGTCACGGTATCGGTCTTGTTGAGGATCAGCGTGGAGCAGAACTCGATCTGCTGGATGAGCAGGCTCTCGATGTCGTCCTCGTCGATATCCTCAGCCAGCAGGTCGCGACCGCCGTTGAACTCGTCGTACATGCGGGCACAGTCGACCACGGCCACGATGTTGTCGAGCGCGAGCTTGGGCTCGCCGCCCACCTTGGCCTCGTCGCAGAAGCTCGAGATGGTGTAGGCGATGGGGATAGGCTCGCAAATACCCGATGCCTCGATGATGATGTAATCGAAGTTGCCCGAATCGGCGATGCCCTGCAGCTGGTTGGCCAGGTCATCCGAAAGCGTGCAGCAGATGCAGCCGTTGGTAAGCGGGATGAGGTCATCGGTCTCGGAAAGGCCGCCGTCGGCGATAAGGCTGGCGTCGACGTTGATCTCGCCGATATCGTTGACAATCACGGCGGCGCGGATGCCGCCGTCGTTAGCGAGGATGTGGTTGAGCAGCGTGGTCTTGCCGGCACCGAGGTATCCGGTAAGCATGATGATCTTCACGGGTTTGTTGGGCATGTGCCCTCCTTTGTTAGACATGGCTTACAGTTGAATCTTATGCCAAACGCCTGCTCTTATACCCACGCGCCGGCAAATAACACAGGCTACTCCCAGGCTCCCCATACATCGGGGCAATAACCGACGGTGGCCTTTTTGCCGTTGCGCACGATGGGCTCGGCCAAGACCTGCTGGTTCTCGAGCAGCTTGTCGAAGCGCTGGCTAGGGGTGAGGTGCTGAATGAGCGCGAGCGTCTCCTCGTCCTTGGCTTTGGGGTTGAGTAGCTTGTCGATGCCGCCGACCGCCTGCATCACGCTCGTGAGCTCGCCCTTGCTCATCTCCTTTTCCTTAAGGTCGATAAACTGCACCTTAATGCGGCGCTCTTTAAAATAACGCTGCGCCTTCTTGGTATCGAAGGACTTCTTGGTGCCAAAAATCTGAATCATTTTGTTCCGCCGTTCTACCTGATGAAGTTGGTCGTTGCGCGATCTGCCTCGGGCGCGTTGATACCGGCGGCATGGCCTGCCTCGATGCAGCGCAGGAGCCAGGCCATGTTTTTGCCGATGTTTCGCATGGTGGCAAGGCCCTCGGCATCCCCATCGGCGTCGCCGGGCACG
Organism: uncultured Collinsella sp.; assembly: GCA_902478875.1. GTDB lineage: Bacteria > Actinomycetota > Coriobacteriia > Coriobacteriales > Coriobacteriaceae > Collinsella. Next base: position 7,666 of record CABSMZ010000007.1, on the reverse strand, counting down.
CGGCCAAACACGTTGTTCCAGTAGGTGGAAGCAACTACGGGCATCTGGTTGATGGTGAAGTACTTGTTGAGCACATCGAAGGTGGTCGATGTACCGCCGCGACGGGCGACGGCGACGGCAGCGCCCGGCTTGTGTGCAAAGGCTTTGCCTCCGGCATAGAATGCGCGATCGAGGGCCGAGAGGATGCGCCCGCTGGGGTGCGCATAGTAGACGGGCGAGCCGAAGACAAAGCCGTCGGCCTGCTCGGCGGCAGCGATCAGCTCGTTCACCACGTCGTCGTCAAAGGTGCAGCGTCCGCCAAGCTTGCCGCACTGACCGCAACCGATGCAATCGCGAATGGGCTTGGCGCCCAGCTGAAACACCTCGGTATCAATGCCCTCGGTATTGAGCTGCTCGGCGACTTCGGCGAGTGCGCGGGCGGTGTTGCCGTTTGCCTTGGGACTGCCATTGACCAAAAGAACCTTCATCACAAACTCCCTCTGCTGTCGGTGACTTCTGCGGAGGATTATCGCACGAGAGGGCAGATGGCGTGGGGCGCGATGTGAAACGGCCTGTGTTTCACATCGCGCCCCACAGCGCTAGTCCAGCTTGGTGCCCGGTACTTGTGGTGCCTCTTTAAGCAACGCTTTGAGCTCGTTCAAAATGGAAACGGGCTGTCGATCGACAGCGTCCAGATGAAGCGTGGCCACGCGAATGGGCGGCTGATATTCAAGCGGGCCGATGAGCACGGGGGAACCCAGGAACCGTTCGATGTCGCCTGCGATCTCATCGATTGCCTCGGGGCCGACCTCATCGAAGAGTGCCACGAATGTCGGCCCCGTCGAGCGGAACAGGCGGCCCTTGCCGCGCGAACAATCCATGAGGCAGGCGGCGCTTTCGGCGAGCACGCGATCGCCTGCATCGAATCCAAAGCGGGCATTGACCTCGGCGATATCGTCAACCTTAATGGCAATAAAGCCTGCCTCGCGCGCCACGCGGCGCATCTCTCCAATGGCGTTGACCAAGGCGTGGACATCGCCCAGGCCCGTTACCGAGTCGGTCGTATCCGCTAGGCTTCGGTTGATGATAATGCCCACGTACATGTTGGGCTCGGTATCGGTGCCGTCCAAGCGGTAGCCCGTGCAGTCGCAAAGCGCGTACGCTCCGGTGGCATCCATAACACGGTACTGCATGTAGTGGAAGTGCCACGTGCCGTTTATCACCATGTCGAGCTCGGCGCGTACGTTGTCGCGGTCCTCGGGGTGGACGCGGGCGAGCCACATATCGACCGAGTTAAAAGGGTGCTGGGAAGGCAGGTCAAAATCGCGCACGGCGTTGACCGACCATTGCGATTCGCCCGTATCGAGATTGAGGATAAACGGATAGCGCGTCTCGGAGCTCATGGAGATCGCTTGGAATACGCGGTCGTTGCACGGAAGTTGATCGACGATTGGGCGTTGCGGCGCGTCATTGTCTTTCGGTTGCTGCACACGATGCATAAGCTTATAGCGATACATCTTGCGATCGGCATCCATCGTCATCTGGCGACGCGTGTCGCCGGCAAGTGGATCGACGCGCGAGCAGCCAAAGCTAAAGCTGCCGATCATGGGCGCCTTGCCGCCTGAGCTCGCTTCGATCAGCCCGGCACGTACCTGCTCCAAGCGCTGCTCGAGTTCAGTCTCGTTTGCAGAGAGCGAGATAAGCACAAACTCGTCTCCACCGATACGGAACAGCATCTCATCGTGCTCCATGGTTTCGGAGAGCGTGCGGCAGATGCTCAGAATATAGCGATTGCCTTCGGCGTGGCCAAACCTATCATTGCAATGTTTGAGATGGTCGATGTCAATATAGGCGCAGGTGAAGGGGTCGCCTTTGCGCCAGAGTTGCTCGACGTGACGGTCGAGTCCGTTGCGGTTGCCCAAGTTGGTGAGCGGATCGATATAGGCGTTGCGCTCAAGCAGCTGGCGCTCTTGTTGCAGGATAGCATGCGTCTTTTGCAGTTGCTCACCAACGGCGCGTAGCTCAGCAGGCAGCGCGGCAACATCGAGTTCGGCGGTCGAGATGCCATTTGCAAGTCGCTGAAGATAGACAATAATCGATTGCTCGCCCATGCGATATGACTCGTTCATGATGGATAACCTCCTTGGGCGGAACAACGGTTTGTATCATATCCCCAATTCGGTTTGAATTGGGGATATAAGTTAGCTAATGGAGACAAATGCCCCTTCGACGGTGGCGTTTTGCGCGCGAGCGAATCAGTTGTTATTGCCGCCATCGAGCAATGCCTCAAAATCCTTCGCCGGCATGGGGCGGTAGTAGAGGAAGCCCTGAGCGTAGCGGGCGCCCATTTGTCGTAGCATGTTCGCCTGCTCATCTGTCTCGACGCCTTCGACCACGACGGGCAGATGGAGCGACTGCGCCATTTCGAGCATCGATGAAATGATTTGCGTGCTGCGGCCTTGATCACGGTCGGTGGGCACAAAGGTGCGGTCGAGCTTGATGACGTCGACGTTGACGTTCTTGAGCATCGCGAGCGTGGACTGGCCGGTGCCAAAATCGTCCATATAGGTCGAGAAGCCACGGGTGTGCAGATCCGCGGTCAGCTTATCCACGGCCTCGGACTCTCCGGTATAGGCGGTCTCGGTGATCTCGATGTGCATGAGTTCGGGCGGCAGGTTGTACTGGGCGGCGAGCGACCCCATATGCTCGGCGACATCGCAGGCAAGAATGTCTACGCGCGACACATTGAGGGAAATCGGAACCACGCGAAGTCCTCGATTGAGGCGCTCGCGGAGCCACATGGCGACGCCCTGCCAAACATATTTGTCGAGCGTCACTACAAAGCCGCTTTCCTCGAGTGCGGGGATAAACGTTGCGGGCGAAATGAGAGAGCCGTCCTTGTCAATCCAGCGGGTGAGTGCTTCGGCGCCAATAATCTCGCCGGTTTCCATATCGACCTGGGGCTGAAGATAGTACGTGATGCGACCATTTGACAGCGCGTACTGGAATTCGGTCAGCGTGCGGTTGAACACGATTTCGCGCTTGTACTCCTCGGGGCAAAAAATGGCAATGCGCTCCTTAAAGTCGTTTTTTGCGCGCCGATTGGTAAACATGGCCTTTGCCTGCGCATCGATGGTGATCTCCTCATTGGAATCGATGGGGTAAACGCCCATGGACGGCCAAAAACCTACGCCGCCATCATACCTGGCTACTGCCTCGCGAACGCGGTTGTAGATTTGGTGGACGGTGATGTGCTTAAAGGGGATGAGTACGCAAAAGTCATCTTGGCCCCAGTACCCTGCGACGCCCATGTCGGCATTCTCGATGTCCTTGAGAACCGTGCCCACATCGGCAAGCAGGCGGTCGCCTTCGGCCTGTCCATACCATTCGTTAAACAGGCGCATGTGGCCCATGTCGACCGTGGCGATGCACCAGGCGCCGTCGCGCCTTGCCTCGAGAAAAGCGTTGGCGCGCCGCATAAACTCGCTGGGTCGGTAGAGGCCCGTGAGCGAGTCGATACGTTCGGCGATGGCGCTTTTGCGCTCAGCCTCGGGTATGGGGAGGCTGTCGTTGGGAACAAGCCCGCCGGCCGTGCGAAGGCGACGGTCGAGTTCGCCTAAAACGGCGGTCGCTTGATGGGTTAAGTGTTCGTAAAAGGCCGGGACGACAAGACAGACGGGAGTAATGGTGTCGCCCGCGATTTGCACAGGAGCGAAAACGGCCTCTTTAAGGTGGCGGGTCAGTTGCTCGAATGCCTCGTGGTCCAGGTCGTTGCTGAGCACGACGAACTGGACGCTACGTGAACGGTAGACCCGGCTCCTGCCGCGGGTGATCGACAGCATGCGGCCTGCGTATTCGGCAAGCATGTTGTCGACAGCCTCGGCCCCGTAGAGCTCGTTGAGCTTTGTCGTGCCACGAACGCGCACCGCTATAAGCCCTGTCTCGCAACGATCGCGGCGGCAGGCGTCGATGGCGTTGGCCAGCATGCGCTGCGTTCCGAGGCCTGTGGCGGCGTCGACGGTTTCGGCAAGTGAGTGGTTGACGAGCTCGCCGACATAGAGCGAGGGGACATTTCCGTCGCCGTCGATACGAAACCCGCGAGCACGGCAAAGGACGTAGTCGCCGACGGCGTTGCGCACACGATACTGCATGACGCGACGGTGCTTGGTGCCGTTGTAGACTTGGTCGATGTCGTTGATGCAGGCCTCAAGGTCGTCGGGATGGACGCGCGTTTTCCAGTAATCGCGACAGTTGTCTATGTGCTCCGAGGGAAGGCCAAGATCGCGCAAGGCACCTTGTGACCAAAGGGTGCGATGTTTGTCCAAGTTCTCGATAAAGAAATAACGGCCCTCGTTGAGCATCGAAAAGGCGTCAAAAACACGATCGCTTATTTCGAAGTCGTCGGCGTGAACTTGCGTGATATTGCGTCGATCGAGGTGCATGGCATGACGTAGCTTGTAGTCGTACATGCGATGGTCGGCATCGAGCGTCATGCGATTGGAAGCTTCGCCCAGGGCGGGGTCGGCATGTGACACTCCGTAGCTAAACGAGCGGGGCATCTCGGAATCGTTGTTTTTGAGCAGAACCGTTCGGCAGTGTTTTAGACGTTCGGCGAGGTCGTCCTCGGTTGCAATCGTAGATAGGATGGCAAACTCGTCGCCGCCTATGCGAAACGCCGCTTCGCCCACCTTCATATACAGCTTAAGATAGAGACTTACCTGCAAGATATAGCGGTTGCCCTCGTCATGCCCAAAGACGTCGTTGCAGTGCTTGAGATTGTCGATATCGATGAACGCCATGGTAACGGGGGCGTCCTGCTCCCAGAGCTCCTCGAGGGAACGGGCAAAGCCGCCACGGTTGCCAAGCCCAGTAAGCTGGTCGGTAAAGGCAGTCCTGATCAGATCCTCCTGCCGCTCGAGAAGGTCACGGACGGTCTTTTCGAGCGTTTCGGTGTAATTACTGACAGTATCCATGTTCTAAGCGGCTTTCTGAGGTCGGGGCGGATTGCGTCGGGCGAGCTCGTTGTGTACACGCGTCGTTGCTCGGCGTTTTGCGTGTATCCAGGCCCCCGCCTTGCTGCGTTGTTGAGTTAATTTGTCGGCTAATGTTCGCTGTTGATAACAGCTGAGTAGTGTAAACAACAGTACACAATTATATATGGGTGCACATGCTGTGGGCGGCTATTATTCGACAGGCGGTAGTGCGACGATGCGATGTTCGATGAAAATGCGACTGAGACGATATATGTTGACGGGTATACTTGTTCCGTTTGAATTTGTGGGGACGGAGATGGTCGCATGGCACAGTCAAATACGACGCGCACGGTGGGGCTGGCACTCGAGGGAGGCGGCTACCGCGGTATGTATACGGCGGGCGTGCTCGACGTTTGGATGGAGCACGGCTTAACTTGCGACCATATGGTGGGTGTCTCGGCGGGCGCGGCGTTTGGCTACAACTTTAAATCGCGCCAGATCGGCCGCGCCATTCGCTACAACAAAGCCTATTGTGCCGATAAGCGCTATGCGAGCGTGACCAGCTGGCTGCGAACCGGCGACATGTTCAATGCCGATTTTGCCTATCACGAGGTGCCCATCGAGCGCGATCCCATCGATTTGGAGACATATCGCGCCTGCCCCATGCGGTTTACGTGCGTGTGTACCGATATCGAGACGGGCAAGGCCGTCTACCACGACCTGCCCTATGGCGATGAGCACGATATCGAGTGGATCCGGGCGTCATCGGCGATTCCCGTGGCGACGCGCCCTGTCGCCATTGAGGGCCGTAAGTACCTGGATGGCGGCGTGGCTGATTCTATTCCCAGCGCATGGCTGTTTGCGCAGGGGTATGACCGTAATATCGTGGTACTCACGCAGCCGGCGGGCTTTGTAAAGCAGCCCAACAGCGTGATGCCCATGCTGCGTCGCGTGTTCCGTCACTATCCGGAGTTTGTCGCAGCGCTCGAGCATCGGCATGAGGTCTACAATGCCACGCTCGATGACCTGGCACGTCGCGAGGCCGCCGGCGAAATCTTTGTGGTGCGGCCGAGCGAATCGGTGAAGGTGCCGTCGCTGTGTCGCGAGCCCGATGAACTTGAGCGCATCTACCAGATTGGTCGCCGCGATGCGGAGGCGACCTTGCCGGCACTGGAGGCATATCTGGCAGGGTAGAGGCTGCTGCCGCCATCTCGGCGGAAAGCGCATCCCGGAATGGAGATCCAAACTGGGATGCGCTTTCCATTGCTGAAGATATGAGGTCGCGAATAAGCTGCTCGGCCTATGCCTGCTGCCAGGTGTCGACAAGCTCCTTGGCCGCGGCGTAGGGGTCATCGGCGCTGCAGACGGCACTCACCACAAAGAAGCCGTCGACGCCGGTGGCCTTGAGCTGCGGCAGGTCGGCCGTCTTGACGCCGCCGCCCACCACGATGGGCACGGGGCTTGCCGCGTGGAGTGCGGCCAGGTCCTCAAAGCTCTTGGTGATGATAGAGCCGTCGGCCGCGCGTCCGCAGTCGCGCTTGGTCTCGGTCTCGTGGAGTGGGCCGATGCCAAGGTAGTCGACCAAACTCATGTCGGCGGTCTTGACGTACTCGAGCATCTCCTCGCAACGGGCCGAAAGGCCCACGATGGCGTCGGGGCCCAGCAACTTGCGACAGACCTCGACGGGAATATCGCTTTGGCCCACGTGCACACCGTCGACAGCAATACCCTGCTCGCGTGCGGCAAGCACACAGTCCAGACGGTCGTCGATCAGCAAGGCGACCTGACCGGTCTTGCCGGCCTGAGCGATTGCCTGCGCGGCGTCGCCGGTCAGCGCAATGATCTCGCGGGCGCTTGCCACCTTGGAGCGCACCTGGATGCAGGTAAAGCCGGCGTCGAGCGCCTGGGCCACCACATCGCCCACGGGGCGCCCGAGCGTGTTTTCGGGGCCGAGTACCAGATAGGCCGAGATATCAAGGTTGTCGCGGATGCTCATCGTGCTTCCTCCTGCTTTTTGATCTGTGCTTCCATGCGCTCGAGTTTGCCGGTCATGGTGTCGGTAAATCCGGGTCGAATATCGGCTTTGAGCACGACTTCGGTGCGGATGCCCTTGCTCGCCAACACAAAGGTTGCGTCGCGCACGACCTGCATGACCCCGTCCCAGTCGCCCTCGATCTCGGTGAACATCGAGGTGGTGCGGTTGGGCAGGCCGCTCTCGCGAATGACACGCACGACCTCGGCGACCTCGGCGGAGAGCTCATCGCCGGTGCCGCACGGGGCGATGGCCACGGCGACGAGCGTGTTCATGCCGGTATTGGTTGTGGGCTCGGACATGGCCTATGCCTCCTCGAGCTCGAGTCGGTTATCGGCGATGTCTTGGGCGGTCGCGCGGTAGAGCTCATCGATAAAGGCAACCTTAAAGCTTGCCGGGGCATCGGCGACAGCGGCGGCACGCGTGCCAGCGACGTTGTAGACGGCGGTACCGCAGACGGCTGCCGTAAACGGATCGGCGGCGCAGGCATACACGGCCAGCACGCCGCCCTGCGAGCAGCCGCAACCGGTGATCTTGGACATGAGCGGGCTGCCGCCGTGGGACTTGGCCACGGTTGTGCCGTCGGTAATCAGGTCGACTTCGCCTGAGACCACAACGGCGCCGCCGGTGTAGCGGGCGAGCGCCACGGCGGCATCGCGGGCAGCGTCTACCGTGTCGGTGG
>CABSMZ010000006.1 GCA_902478875.1 uncultured Collinsella sp. | reverse complement strand
ATCGTAGGTGGCGTCGGAGTGACCGATGCTGGTCACCACACCCTTGGCGTTCAAAGCAGCTGCATAAGCAGCGGCACCGTCGCGCTCGGCCGCCATGGCGCTTTTGACGATACGTCCGCCAGCAGCCTCCTGCCACTGATCGAAGACCTCCTCGGAGGGATCGATAAGATAAGCGGGGTTCTGCGCGCCCACGTGCTTCATGGTAAAGAAGGGGCCCTCCAGGTAGATGCCTTGGATACGAGCACCACAGAAGTCGGGGCCGCGACCCTCGTCCGCCTGGGCGATAGCGGCGCAGGCGTCCTTGATCTGCTCGACGCCATCGGTGAACGTCGTGGGCAGCCAGCTGGTGGTACCGCGACGGGCGAGCTCGGTCGAGCTGATATCGATGCCCTCGGGATCGTTATCGGTAGTTGAGTGGCTGTAGAAGCCATGGATGTGAGTATCGACCATACCCGGTGCGATCCACGATCCCGTGTAGTCCTTAATCTCGCAAGAGGGCTCGTCGGCCTGCCAGGCGCCAAAGACGCCATCCTCGACCATAAGATAGCCGCCCAGTTGCGGGCCTGCCGGCAAGAAGAACTTGTCAGCCTTAATTGCGTACGTGCTCATATGCACTCCTCGCTTCTAAAGCAGTTGACTGTGGTGATGCTTATACCCAGCTCACGTAAAACAAAAAGCGCCCGCCCGCCGTTATGAGCGGACGGGCGCCCTTACAGGGGGACGCGATTAAGCGGTGAAGGGGTGAATCGTCACGCCCTTAACCACGCGGTTGACCGTGCCAGTGGGGCTCGGCGTGTCGGGCGTGTTGCCCACGCGCACGGAGTTGAGCAGGCTGATAGCCTGGGCAAACATCACGAACGGCAGAGCAAGGTAGCCCTCGGGAAGTGCCTCGTAGCCCTTAAAGGTGAAGGACTCACCCTCATAGACGGTGGCACCTTCCTGCTGAACGGCGATGGTGTGCTGAGCGATTTCGTCGCCACCGATCTCGTTGAGGATGTCGATGTCGTACTGACGGGTGTAGGCGTCGTTGTTGACGAACACGAAGACGAGCGTCTTATCGTCGACGAAGGACTTAGGTCCGTGACGATAGCCCATGGAGGTGTCGTAGGAAGTAGCGACCAGACCGTGAGCGAGCTCAAGGATCTTGAGCTGGCTCTCCTGGGCAAGGCCACCGAAGGAGCCAGAACCCAAGTAGGTCACGCGGTTGAAGTCGCCAGCCAGGTAATCGGCGATCTCGGGCTCACGGGAGATGACCTCCTCGCCCATCTTGGCGATGGTCTCGACCCACTCGGCCTTCTGCTCGTCAGAGGCAGTGTCAAAAATAAGGGTGGAGAGCAGGGTCATGCAGGAATAAGAACCGGTCATGGCGAAGCCCTTGTCGTTGGCGCGCGGAATGAGCAGCGTCAGCGCGTTGGGATCATCGGCAGACTCGACGGCGAGCTTGCCCTCGGGAGCGCAGGTGATGTTGAGGAACTTGACGTTGTGGACGAGCTCCTTGGCAACGGCAACGGCGGCAAGGCTCTCGGGGCTGTTGCCAGAGCGGGCAAAGGAAACCACGAGCGTGGGATCCTCGGCGCGTAGGAAGTCGCGCGGGGCGCTCACGATGTCGGTCGTGGCGATGGGCTTAAAGTCGTAGAGATCAGTGTTGCCAGCGTGACGCAGGTACGGGGCGCAGGTATCGCCAACGTAGTCGGACGTACCGGCACCGGTGAAGACAACGGACAGACGGCCCTCGCCCATAGCGCGAGCCTCGGCCAGGAAGGCCTCGATGGCCTCCTTGTTCTCGCGATAGATGTTGAGCGTATCACGCCAAAGCTCGGGCTGCTGAGCAATCTCGGCCGTGGTGATCTGGGCGCCGAGCTCGGTGAGCTCCTCGACACTCTTCTCGAACATTTCTAATACCTCTCTCTAGAAGTAATCCTCTGACGTGCAATTATACACTTCAGTTGGTTATCTGGTAGTAACCAGTTAAATGCAAAGAATCATCATATGGAAACGATGCGGACACTAATCGCTACGCTGGTGGTAAACCTTGTATTTAAACTGATCGGCACGAGCAACCGAGAGTGTGTACTCCACAACCTCGTTTGACTCGTTATACGTAGTCCTGACCAAATCGAGCACAGGCGAGCCCTCGACAATTCCCAAAAGGTGGGCGTCGGTGGGACGGGCTATGCTCGCATAGAACTCCTCTTCGGCCACGCGTATCTTTTGCTGAAAGTCTTGCTCAATCACATCGTAAAGCGGCTTACGCTCCAGCAGCGGTCGCTTTAGGGACAAAAATTGACGAACTGGTAGATAGCTGCGTTCGACCATCATGGGCATGTTGTCGGCAGAACGAAGGCGCTTAAGCTTAAAAATGCGATCACCTATACGCAATCCCATATGCTCGGCCAGATTTTTATCGGCCTCCATCTCGCAAAACTCGAGAATCGTGGTCTCGGGGTCGCGACCCATCGCGCGCATCTGCTCGGTAAAGCTGTAGGACTGCATAAGATTGGTTGCCTTTGCCGAACGGTCGGTCACAAAGGTACCGCGACCGTGCTGCCGAACCACCAGTCCTAAACGCTCCAGTTCCTGCAGAGCCAGGCGTACCGTAGTACGCGAGAGACCATAGCGCTCCGAAAGTTCGCGCTCGGAAGGAATCATGTCACCGTCGCGATATTCATGGTCGATCTTTTCGGTCAGAATATCGACCAGCTGATCGTACAGCGGTTGCTTACGCGCTCCGATCGCCATCCTATCCTCCCTTTTGCTCGAATTCGGCTAGCTACCTAGGGTGTTTAGCATTATCAGTCTGCCACACCCGAATCATCAAGAAAACAAAAGCCGCGCGCTCTTTCGAGCACGCGGCTTTTAACATACACATGGCTTAAGGGGTCGGGGTGTGAGCCGCGTAGGGACACACCCCTCAAGCTAGAGCCTTACCAGATGCTCGGCCAGAGACCAAGCGGGCCAGCGCCCAGGATGCCAAGGACGAAGAGCAGGAGAATGCCCTTGGTCGGGGTCCAGCTGTGCTTAGCGAACATGTAGTAAAGCAGCAGGGTAAGCATAAGCGGGACAAGCTTCGGGACGATGGTGTTGAGGGTGTCGGCAACAGAGAAGTTGACCGGATCCTCGGTAACGGTGCCGTAGGTAACGGACTCCATGCCGTTGCCCAGATCGGTGACGCCGCACTCGACAGGGTTGCCGTCGGCATCGGTGGCGGTGAGGGCGTCGCCGTCCTCATTAGTCATGGCGATGGTACCGGCCTCAGCGGTCTCGGTATCGATGCCCTCCATACCGGTGAAGTTCTCGGCCTCCTTCTCGGAGACGATCACGGTAGTGGCGGAGAGGCCACGGGTGGTGCCGTTGGGGATCTCGAGGTTGATCTGGGTGCCACCCATGGTGACGACCAGGCAACCGACAACGAAGACGCCCATGATGGAAGCGGCACGCGTGAAGGCCTGCATGTTGGCGGTCAGAGCGTCAATAGCGCTGGTGCCAAGCTTGTAGGACCAGTTCATGAGCCAGAAGCGCAGAGCGAACTGGACGGCGTTGAAGATCACCAGGAAGATGATCGGCGCAGCGGCGTTGCCGTTGATGGCCATGTTGGAGGTGATGCCGGCCGTGATAGGCACGAGCGTCAGCCAGAACAGGGCGTCACCGATACCACCGAGCGGGCCCATTGCGGCGACGCGGACGGCGCGGATCGTGGGGATGTCAACCTTGTTCTGCTCGAGCGAAAGCACGATGCCCATAACAAAGGTGACAAGGAACGGGTGGGTGTTGAAGAACTCCAGGTTGTGGCTCATGGAAGCCGCGAGGTCGTTCTTGTTGGTGTGGATCTTCTCCAGACCGGGGATGATGGAGTAAAGCCAGCCAGCGGCCTGCATGCGCTCGTAGTTGAACGATGCCTGCAGGAAGCAGGAGCGCCAAGCCATCTTGTTGAGGGTCTTCTGGTCGAGCTGCGGAGCAGGAGTGAGATCCTCGTAGTGCTCCGGGATCACATACTCATTAGATGCCATCTTCGAAGTCACCTCCGTCAGAAACAGCTGCACCCTTCAGCTCGGTCTGCTGCTGGAAGTCCCAGAAAGCGATGCCGAAGCCGATGAGAGCGAGGATGAGCAGAGCAGGGGTTGCCAGCGAATCGTTGGCAACGGTGATGAGCGCGAGGCCGAAGCCCATGAGGAAGAAGCCCCACATATCGCGGTTCATCATAACCTTGAGCAGGACGGCGAAGCCGACGAAGCGCATCATGCCGCCTGCAGCGGACAGACCGGTCTGCAGCCAAGTCGGGATGGCAGAAGCGATGGTCTGACCGATGGTAGCGCCAGCGATGAAGAACAGGGTGACGACGACAGCGAAGATCAGGCCGAGCAGAGCCATGGCGAAGTAGTTCAGGCGCTCGATGCCCTTGGTGTCCGCGTTGTGAGCCATGTTATCGGCCGTGGACATAAGCGGGGACATAAGCGTGAAGACCAAGGTAACGCCAAGCTGGCCAAGCAGAGCGAACGGAATGGCGAGGCCGACTGCCGCGTTGGGCTCGAGGCCCGTGGCGATAGCGAGAATGGCTGCCATGATGCCGCCGATGACGGCGTTAGGCGGCTGAGCGCCTCCGATCGGCATGTTGCCGATCGTCATGAGCTGATAGGTACCACCCACGAGAAGACCGGTGTTGAGGTCGCCAAGGATAAGACCGATGACGGCGCCGGTGACGATGGGCTGATAGAGAGACTCGAGGAAGTCAAACTGGTCGATTGCCGCGATGAACGTAACAACGAAGACCAGAGCGATCTGGATGATCGAGTATTCCATCTTGCTCCTCCTTTCAAAATGTATGTACGCACTTTGGATATCACGTACAGAACGTCAGGGTTTCACTCCTGACAACGTGGATCACGAGGATTACGAGAAGAGCTTGCTCGTGTCCTCAACAGGCGTGCTCGGAACGCGCCTGATCTCCAACTCCACCCCCAATTCCTGCAGCTCTTTAAACGCAGCGACATCCTCGTCGTTAACTGCGACGGAGGTGGCGACTTGGCGCTTTCCTTCCGACATGTGCATGTTGCCGATGTTTACCTTCTTTATAGGCACACCGCCCTTGACGAGCGTAAGCACGTCTTCCGGTGTTTCGGCCACGATGAAGATCTTCTGGCGCGGGCTCGCCTTGCCAATGACGTCGATGGTCTTCTGCAGGGAGAAGAAACGCGTAGCGACGCCGGCGGGAGCGGCCATCTTCATGAGGTTCTGGCGCATGGTGTTGGACGCCACATCGTCGTTGGCGACGAGGATGAGGTTGGAGCCCAGAGTGGAGTTCCACTGGGTGGCAACCTGACCATGAACCAGTCGGTTATCGATGCGGGTAAGAAGAATGTTGGGTTCTGCCATGTTGATCAGCTTCCTTTCGATATTTGCTGACGACAGTTACTTGATCTCCTGAATCGCGTAACGCGAAACATCTACGACGGCTCCGGATCGGACTTTGATCTGGACCTTCTCGCCTTCGATGCCTTTGACGGTTCCGTAGATACCGCCGGCGAAAAGAACCTCCTGACCCGGCTTGAGCTCGGTGTGCAGCTCCTTGAAGTACTTCTGCTTCTTCTTCATGTTGATTTGCGACCAGATGGTGTAAATCAAGCCCATGATGACAAGCAGGCCTAAAAGGGCGACCGAGGAGCTCAGGACGTTGGCTCCGAAATCGGCCATTAGATGCCGTCCTCGTCGCCGAAGATATCCTCTTCCTCGGAGCCGGCAACGGATGCGACCGTCTGGGCGGTGATGCCCGTCTGGCCAACGGTCACGGCCTGCTCGCCAAGCTCGGCGAGCGTGGCATTGCCGCGGAGGAACAGAAGCTCAATAACCATGGGAAGGTTGGTGCCAGTCAGAACCTCGACGTTGTCGACATCCTGGGCAATCATCATCGACTGGTTGAACGGGGTGCCGCCAAGCAGGTCGGTAAAGACAAGCACGCCATCGCACTCCTCGCGCATGGCGGTAATAGCGGCGCGGAGATCCTCACCGTAGGATGCGGCCTGGTCGCCCTCAAAAGGAACGACGGTAAAAGCAGGCTGGTCGCCGGCAACCATAGCGATAGCGCTTGCAAGGCCGGGTGCGAACTGTCCATGACCGGTAAGAATAAAGCCAACCATTCAAATTTCCCTTCCGAAGGTGTGTACAATCTGAGTCCGATGATTTTCGGAAGCCAGCGGGCACTCGCCCTTAAAGCTTCTTAGAAAGCGTTCTTTGAAGACCAGTGGTTTCTAAACTGGTAGTAACCACGTGACGTGTTGTTGTCACTATATCACCCCAGAAGAGGTCGCTTTCGTTGATTCATACGGTAAAACGTTTTTGCACCGCTCACGGTGATAAATCGACCGTTTACCGGTCGTTAACACTTCTACCTGCGGTTTTGAAACCGTTTCGAAATGCTTTGGCAAAAAATCGGATCTTTTCCTGTGTCTAAACAACGCAGGGCGGCTAAAAATAGCGTGTAGAAAAATTGCAGGTCATTGTGAAGATATGTGAATTGGTCTTTTTGACTTAATACCAGTTAGAACCAGTTTTGAGATTATCGGTGAACGGTAGTTTTCGACCGTTCACCGGTTACTTGCAATCGTTTGCAGTTGTTTTCCCAGATGAATTAGGGAAACGCGATGGAGCGCTTGTGCGGGCGCGAGGCCTACCCCAGTGGTTTCGGTAACAAAAAAAGCCCGCTAGAACGTTGTCCGTTCTAGCGGGCTCAATCAGATAGATCGGTTAGCGCGCAGTAGTGCAGGCAAACCTTACGCAAACAGGCCGTAGATGCTGATGTTGGCCTTGGCGTAGAGGCCGTTGGCGTACTCGGTCCACTTGGAGCTGGCGCTCGAAGCCTGCGAGGAATACTGCTGGTAGGCGGTGTAATAGGCGGTCATGGCCTGCTTATAGGTGGCGCTATCGGCCGTAAAGGCATCATCGGCAAAGGCCTTGGCATAGGTGCTGTCGGCATCCTTCCAGGCGCCCTTCTCGCTATCCCACTCGTCGCCGGCAAGGTTGATGATGTAGTCGGCGTAGTCCTTGCTCGCGGTCTCCTCGTTGCCGTCAGCAGGCTCGGTCGGGGCGGTCGGCATGCTTGCGGAGCTGTCGCCGACCTTCTTCTTGTAGAGCTTCTGCAACGTCGCGGACTGGCGGACGATCTGCTTGGCCTGGTCCTTGGACACGCCATACTGCGTGGCCATGGTCTTGTAGTCCGAAGTGCCGATGGAATCCTCGGCGTACTTCTTCATTTCCTTAGAAGAGACGGTGATGCCCTCGTCCTCGGCAGCATCGAGCAGGATCTTGTTGCGCACGTAGGACAGGATAACGTCGGCAGACGGAGCGGTATAGTTGCCATCGCTATCCTTGACGGTGTCGAGGCTGTACTGGCTCTCGATGGCCTCGCGCGCGGTGATGTCGCTCTTCTTGCCGTTGTAGCTGTAGCTTGCAACGGTCGAATCGAGCTGGTCCTCGGTGAGGGTCGCCGAGCCGACGCCCTTGCCGCCAAAGCCTCCATTGCCAATAAAGAAGCCGACCACCGCAGCGATCACGACTGCAACCACAAAGGCGGCAATCATCGTCTTCTTGTGCTTGGATGCATGGTCGTCCACGTCGGAGTCGTTGTCCTCATCCTGCTCCTCGGGCATGAGATTCTCGTCAGCGGCATCCGCGGCAATCTGAGCCTCCAGGCGGGCGTCCTCCTCCTCGGCGGTCGTGCCGGCAGCAATGTGCTCGGCAGACGTACCGGCGACCAGATCGATCTTCTCGTCCTCGTCACCGTCGGGGCCTTCGCCGCGCTCGATGATCTGGATGCCGTCGATCTCGTCCTTCTCGTCCTTCTTTTGAATCAGACCCATATCAGTTACTCCTTGTTAGGAAACATAGTCCGCAATAGAATACGCCCGACAGAGCGCCGGGCGTATTGATTCTCAGGTTATACGCAAACACTTAAGTACTACTTAGGCGTTTGCAGCGTGCATACCTTAGGCCAGGTGCGCGATAACGGCATCGGCAAAGGCCTGCGTGCCCACAGCGCCCTCAACGGAGCCGGTCTGGGCACGACGAACGTCGCCGGTAACCTGCTCACCCTCGTCGAGCGTGGCAGAAACGGCGGCGCGAATGCGATTGGCCGCGTCGTTCTCGCCCAGGTGATCGAGCATCATAGCCGCAGACAGAATCTCGGCCGTGGGGTTGGCGATATCCTGGCCAGCGATATCGGGCGCGGAGCCGTGCGTCGCCTCGAAGATGGCGCAGTCGGCACCGATGTTGGAGCCGGGGGCCATCCCTAAGCCGCCCACCAGGCCGGCGCACAGGTCGCTCACGATGTCACCGTACAGGTTGGGCAGCACCAGGACATCGAAGTCGTTGGGGTTCTGGACCAGGCCCATGCAGGTGGCATCGACAATCTTGTCGTTGAACTCGATATCGGGATAGTTGGCGGCCACCTCGCGCGCAACGCGCAGGAACAGGCCATCGGTCGCCTTCATGATGTTGGCCTTATGCACGGCCGTCACTTTTTTGCGGCCGCAGCGGCGGGCATACTCAAAGGCGTACTCCACAATACGGCGGCTCTTGGCGATGGAGATCGGCTTAATTGAAATGGCGGAATCTGCGGCGAAGGTCTTCTGGCCCGAGCGCTCGACAAGCTGCGAGAGCTCCTCGACCTCGGCAGCGCCCTCATCGAACTCGATGCCGGCGTAGAGGTCCTCGGTGTTCTCGCGCACGATAACCAGATCAACGTCGCGGAAGCGCGAGCCGTCGCCCGGCTGCGACAGGCAGGGTCGCACGCAGGCGTACAGGTCAAAGTGCTTGCGCAGGGCCACGTTGACGCTGCGGAAACCCGTGCCGACCGGCGTGGTGATGGGACCCTTGATAGCAACTTTGGTCTCGGCGACCGCATCGAGCACGTGCTGGGGCAGCGGCGTGCCAAACTCGTCCATGACGCCGGCACCGGCCTCCTGGACGTTCCAAATGATCTGGACACCGGCGGCCTCGACCACGCGGCGCATGGCCTGCGTAATCTCGGGACCGATACCGTCACCGGGAATCAGGACTACATCGTGCGCCATAATCTGTTACTCCTCGTCTTCGGCGGCCTCAGATTTTTTAACGCTAGCACGCTTCTTCTTTTTGGAGAGATCCAGGCCAAAACGTTTAACAAGCATTTCGCAAATCTCGCTCGAACGGGCCTTGAGATAGCTGCCCTTACCGTTCTCGGCATCGAACTTAAGGCGCAGCGCAAGCTTCTCGGCAACCTCGGCGTCGATCTCACCCTGGCAAAACTCGTACAGGCAACCGAGCATGTCGCGATACTCAAGGTCGCCGTGGTAGCACTGGATGGCCTCGTCCAGGATGGGCCAAGCCTCGCGCGAACGCTCGACGCTCGTGGCACCCCACACGCACAGCAGGCGGAAGGCGGCATAGCGCAGCGTGGAGGAGATCTCGTCGAACAGTGCAGTCTCGGCGCCCTCAAAGGCATCGCCCAGCTGCTCGGGGCAGGTGGTAGCGAGCGCCGTCAGGGCATCGAGGGCCTCCCAGCGGGTCTGCGCCTCGGGGCGGTCGAGCGCCTCGATCAGCGCGGGCACGCAGGGCACGACGCGCTGCGGATCGCGCTCGGCAAGCAGGTGCAGCACGCGGGCGGCAAACTGGCGGATGCGGCGCGTGGGGCAGCCGAGCTCCTTGACCAGACGGTCGACGGCGTTCTCGTTCTCCTCTGCCAGCTGAAGCTGTGCCAGCTCCTCGTCGGTGAGCTGTTCGTCTTTGTTTTCTGCCATAGTTACCTCTTCTTACTATTTCTTAGCGTGCTTGCCAGCACCCTTGCTGTCATCGGTGACCGAGATGAGCTGTCGGTCGGCCGCGCCATTGCGACGCGCACGGCGGCGCTCCTCGGCGTCGCCCGCGTCGGCAGCGGCGCGATGAGCCTTGTTGACGTTAAAGACCTCGTCGTGCTTGCGCCACGGACCGACGGACTCGCCAAAGCTCATTTTAAGACCGGCGATAAAGCCGCCGAGCCAGCCGATCGGCGCAAACTGCACCAGCGGGAACAGCGAAAACACCCAGGTTAGCAGGACGACTGCCGCCGCACCTGCAAAATTGGCGATCCAGTAGTCGCGCTTGGTGATGACGCGCTTTTCGCACGCCCACTGGCCGCACAAAAAGCCGATGTAAATCGCAAAGAGAAAGAGCACCAGCGCAAGCACCACGAACGTCCAGCTCATGGGCGCTACTCCCCGTGATGATGGCCGCAGCAGCACTCGTGGCCGTCGTCATGGCCGTGGCCGCCGCAGCACTCGTGGTCCTCGCCGTGGTGGTGGCCGCAACCGCACTCGTGGTCGTCGCCGTGCTCGCCGCAACCGCAGCCTTCCTCGTGAGCACCGTGCTCCTCGGGACGATACTGCGACCAGTCCAGACCGGCGGCAATGGCGTCGGCCTCCTCCTTATAGAGTACCGTGATGGCCTGGGTACCCAGCTTGGCGCCACCGATGGCGTCGAGCATGTCGTAGAGCGTAAAGGCCACGTCGGCACCGGGCAGCGCGAGCTCGCGATCGTCGGCGTAAGCGAGCGCCAGGCGCAGGTCCTTAATGAAGTGCTCGACCATAAAGCCGGGCTTGTAGTCGCCGTCGAGCGCCTTGGGCGCCAGGCTCTCCATGGCGCCGGACTTGCCGGTACCGCCCAGGATCATCTGGCGGGTCTTCTCCAGGTCAAGGCCGCTCAGCTCGGCAAATGCCATGGCGTCTGCCATGCCGACCATGCAGGCGCCCAGCGACACCTGGTTGGCGAGCTTGGCAGCCTGGCCCTTGCCGGCGCCGTCGAAGCAGCAGATGTTTGCCGCAAAGGTGGAAAGGATATCGCGGACCGGCGCGATGTCGTTCTCGGTAGCGCCCACGATGGCCGTGAGCGTACCGGCGATAGCGCCCGACTCGCCACCGGTGACGGGGCAGTCAAACGCCATGCGACCAGAAACCTGGGCGGCCTCGGCAATGTCACGGGCGAGCTCGGGCGAGCTCGTAGTGAGGTCGATCAGCACCGCGCCCGGCTTGGTGCACGCGAGCAGACCGTCGCCCGCCAGGTAGAGCTCCTCGACCTCGGAGGGATAGCCCACCATGGTAAAGACGACATCGGCGTTAGCCACGGCGTCGGCCGGCGTATCGGCCCAGACGGCACCGCGCTCGATAAGCGTGGCGGCCTTGGACTTGGTGCGGTTGTTGACCGTGACGGGATAGCCGGCGTCCAGGATGTGGCCGGCGATGGGGGCACCCATGATTCCGGTGCCGATGAATGCGACGGAGAGCTTGTTTGCCATGAAACCTTTCCTTTTGGGTTGGGTGTTGTTACCAGGTTGAATACTCGATGCCAGCGTTTGGGCAGTGAGCTGGGATCGATTACGGCCGCGTTACTTGCCTACTGACCGCGCACGCGACGGGCGATGCGGTCGGAAAGCGACGCCTTGTCGGCGCGGTTCTTACCCCAAAACGCGCAGGCCACCATGCCGGGGCCCACGTGCGAGCCAATGGTGGGACCCACGGAGCTGCGAATGATCGTAACGTCGGCGCAGCCCTCCTCCTTGCGGATGGCGGCTTCGAGCCAGTCGCCGTCCTTTTCGGCATCGGCCGTCATGATGGCGATGGGCATGGTGCGGTCGGGCACGTAGTTCTCGCGGAACGACTTGAGGATGGACTTGAGTGCCTTCTTGCGGCCGCGGTTGACGCCGATCAGCGACAGCGAGCCGGCCAGGTCGTAGGACAGCTCGGGTTTGACATCGAGCTTTGCCGTGAGCTGTGCCGCCGCAGGCGGAATGCGGCCACCGGCAGCCAGTGCGTCAAAGCTCTCGAGCGTAAAGTAGCCGTGGACGTAGGTCTTTGCCTCGTTTGCCCAATCGACCAGCTGCTTGGCGGTCAGTCCCGCCGAACGCTGGCGCACGGCCTCGAGCGCCAAGAGCGCGCCGGTCGCGCAGGGCAGAGCGTTGTCGACCACGTAGAGCTCAAAGTTGGGATACTCGGCGCGCACGGCATCTGCCGCCTGGCACGCGGAGTTGTAGCTCGACGACAGCGCCGAGGTAAAGCACAGGTAGACCGTGGGCGTGCCCTCTTTGGCGCACTCGGTAAAGAACTCGATATAGCGACCGAGCGACACAGCCGAGGTGGACACGCGGGCACCGGCGCGCATGCGATCGTAGAACTCCTTGGGTGCGATGCTCGACCAGATGTCATCCGTGCGCTCCTCGCCATCGATAATGAAGGGGAAACCCAGGATATCGACATCGAGGTTCGCAGCGACCTCGGGGCTAAAGTCGCAGCAGGTATCGACGACGATGCGGCAACGGTTCGAATGACCGGCGGATGCGGCCTTGTCCATCAAAGCGACTCCTTACGTAAAAAGGCGGCCACCCGCATGGGATGGCCGCCAACCGTTAACTCATGCAAGTTAACGTATTTTACTCGTCAAGTGTTTCGATGCGGGGCTTGATGATGCCATATCCACCATTCTTACGGTGATACACCACATTGATGAGACCAGTCGTCGCGTTCTCAAACACGTAGAAGTCGTGGCCCAGCAGATCGGTCTGCACCAGCGCCTGCTCCTCAGTCATCGGGGTGACATCGATGACCTTCTCGCGGACGAGCAGGTCGTCCTCCTCCTCGGGCAGCAGCAGGTCGGCCAGATCCTCGACGCGCTCGACCGGTGCGACATCCGCGGCGCTGGCACCGCCCTGGCGGTTGTCCACGACCTTGGTCTTGAACTTGCGCAGCTGGCGGGTGACCTTATCGGCGGAGAGGTCGATGGCGGCGTACATATCTGCACCGTGCTCGGCAACGCGAATCACCGAACCGCGGGCACGAACCGTAACCTCGACGATTGCCGGGTTGGGGTTCGAGGGGTTCTTCTCATAGCGAAGTACAACGTCGACCGTCATGGGCTCGATATCGAAAACCTTGAGCGCCTCGCCGATCTTCTCATCCACATGCGCACGCAGAGCATCGGTTACCGTCGTCTTGCGTCCAGAAACCTTGATATCCATACGTGGCTCCAATCTGCCTCGGGGACTTACTGTACTGGCTATGTACCCATTGCCGTGCATTTAATCACGCGGATTCCCAAAGACCCGAATAACGATTGCTTGATACCGCATACCGAAGTCTCGCACTTTTCTGTGGCAAAGTGCGCTATAGGAGGGAGCCGGCGACTTTGTATTTGGTCCCGAAAATTGGCTTTGACCTGCTGGTTTTATAGAGATGAAAAAGCCGGGCTCCCCTATTGGGGAAGCCCGGCAGTGCGTGTTGAAACCGTGAAGGGGCATCTCTCCTAGCGCATAGGAGACACCACCCCTAGCAATAACTAGCTATTAAGCTTGTTAATGTCGTCGTCGGTGATGGTGTCTTCCTGGCTGGACGATTTGTCTTCGGAGGATGCGGTCTCATTGTTGGAATCGGAGGACTCGCTGCCGGAGGACGTGGTCTCACTGGACTCAGAGTCGCCCGGCTGCACGTTAGCGCCCGAAACCGTCTTAGTGGTGAGGTCGTAGGGAATCTGGCCGTACCAGACGCAGTGAACCGCCTCGAGCGTGCCGTCGACCGTGATGTCGTCGAGGGCATCACTCACGGCACGGCACAGTTCGTCATTGGACGACAGGCCCGCAACACCAAGCGTCGAGGGCGCCTCGAGCGCACCGACATAGGAGACCTCGCTCATCAGGCGTGCAAGATAGCCGCCGGCTGTGGAGTCGCAGATCACATAGTCGACCTCGCCAGACTCGAGCGCCTCAAAGCACTCGTTGATGTTGGAGTAGGTCTTTTGGTTGGCGGTGATGCTCTGCTTAGCAAGCGCCTCCTGCGAGGCCGAGGACATCTGGACACCCAGAGTAGACGTGTTAAGGGTATCGGTGGAAACGCTTGGCGACCCACCATCGCTGGTTTTACCGAACACGGAAGTGGCATCGTACAGGCAGGTGCCGAGCGAGCTAATGTCCCCGTCCGTGGAGTTAATCTCGCCGATAAAGATATCGGCCTTTTTGTCGCCGAGCGCGGAACCTGCCGAGGACGCATCGACAAAGGCGACCTTAAGGCCCATGCGGCTTGCGAGGGCGCGGGCGGCGTCAACCGCATACCCCGTGAGCTCGCCGTCGGCGTCCTGCATGGCCTGCGGCGCATCGGAAGTATCGAGGGCGACCGTCAGGGTTCCGGGAGTGACCAGGGCATCGTCCGACACCGCCGGCGTGACGGTCTCGTACTCGATCTGGTCGATCGTGGGAGTCGTGAACGTAGACAGCGGGTTGAACGCGCATCCGCTCAGGCCCAAAACGGCGATGACCGCTGCGGTCCCAGCACCTAACCGAGCCGCGTGCATCAAGCTGCCCCTCACCATGTCCACTACCCTGCCTTCTGTGTCGTATACGATCCGTGCGTTGCGCGGAATATCAGATTGTTCCCACCAGCTGACCTGGTATTTGACCCCACACTTGCGCACCGGGGTGTTTGCTCGGGAGGCCGCAGCCACCTTCACGACTGACCCGCTCGCCCGCGAGGCGGTATTGCCCCAAAGAAAGTAGAACGGACGGTGCGGCTTACATCTAGGACGCGCCATGATCGCGCCGCGCGCACGCGGTCGCTTACGTGGATCCCTTTGACCGCGTCTGTCTTGGACTAGGACGGGCATTTCGTCCGTCCGCAACCACAGCCTGGTAGGAACGAAGCGCATTATAGCTAAGTTCAAGCTAAAGTTTAAGGTTAGGGGCGTCATTCGCATCGCGAGTACAGATTTCGCAGGTCGGAGCGGGCTATTCGTGCCCCCATGAAGCCCGGAGCTCCCCCACGGGGAGCTCCGGGGCACCCGTCTCAGGGCGCCCTGTGCAAAAAACGGCAAATATGAGTACTGTCACCAATTTAGTAGCAGCGTATTACCGCCTCACGAGCCCTTTTTGAGTTCCGCACAGCCTGCTTGGCGCCAAGATATTCCACATTCGTTTACTATCTCTTCGCTGAATCCAGATTTTCGGCCCAAGTTTCTTTGTTTTTGCTGTCACTAATCTAGTAACAGTACTCATATTTGCCGTTTTTTGCACAGAGCATATAAACAGACCCCCTATAAAGCCGTAGTTTTACGCTGGCTTGAGCCCAAAGCACGCTCGGAGCGTATTCAGCAGAGCATCTTGCCTCTTTCGACGAGCCTCTACGCGATTCTGATATCGCTTACCCATACGCTGGTGGATGCGCCATGCGAGCGCTTCCATCGCTTCCATGTCGCGGAGCATTTCGTTGTTGACCGTCGCGACCTCGATTCCCATAGTAATCAAGCCCGTGTTGCGTTTTTCATCATGGATACGTCCCCTCCGGGAGGAATGACCCAGCTCACCGTTGTATTCCAGGTCAAACTGGGCTGCTTCCTGATACGCATCGCAAACTGCATGCGGCATCCCCGAGATTGCCTGCGCACGGTCATCGAACTCGATCTTGTAGTCGGTCTTAAAGGGACCGCAGGCAAATCCGCCATAGGAAAACGGAAGCGAAAACAGAGCGAGCATGATGCACTCCATGGGCGAGCGCAGATTTTCTGACAGGTAGGGACACAGGCGCAGCAGCTGTTTGGCCACATTCCCCTTGCATGCCGCGAGGTAATCTACCAGGCAATCGGGTGTCAGCACGGACTCGACCTCAAAGTAACCGACATCTGGCGGCTGGTCTTTGTCCTTTGCCAATTTGTTCACGACAGGCGAGGTGTAGGGAGGCAGATACTTCCCGCAGTCGCTCAGTGAAATCTTAGAGCACAGTTCC
Organism: uncultured Collinsella sp.; assembly: GCA_902478875.1. Classification (GTDB taxonomy): domain Bacteria; phylum Actinomycetota; class Coriobacteriia; order Coriobacteriales; family Coriobacteriaceae; genus Collinsella. The sequence continues at coordinate 10,922 of CABSMZ010000006.1, read as the reverse complement.
TGGGCCAGGGCAAACGCCTGGATGCAGCCGACCTCGCGCGCGACGACAACACAAAGGGCCTCGGGAGATAGACTGTACACCCCCGGTTCCACCTCTAGAATCGAGCCGGCGGGCAACCCAGAGCATACGGACCAGCCCACGCCAGGCATGCGGCGGCGCTGCGCCGCAGATCCCACCAGCAAGCAAAGATCTTCTTGCACCTCGCCGCTTGCGGCCCCAATCCGCACCAAGTCGGGAAGATAGATGTCCTCGATCGAGGGCGACGACGCGCGCAGCACACGGCACTCTTCATCGGGACTGAGGTCCCTCCAGCTGATGTAACCCATTTGTCGGCGCTCGGCGCGCATCATGCGTAGCGCCGAGGCGCCCGTCAGAATTACGGAAGCAGCCAGCTGCTCGCTTGCAGGCTTGCCACGCTGCCCGATCTTTATTGCCATCTGAACCACCCCTACCAAACGCGTGCGATAGCGAGGCCATCAACGGCCGTGGCACCGGCGCGCTTGAGTTCCGCCGAAGCCGCTGCCATCGTCGCACCCGTGGTGATAACGTCGTCGATAAGCAGCAGGCGGCGGCCGTGCACGTCCTCAACCGTCTCGTACATACCTCGGGCACGCTCGCGGCGCTCCTCACGACCGAGTTCGCGCTGGTCGCCATGCCCGTACTTGACGAGAGCATCGAGCAGAGGAACACCCGACAGCTCGCAAAATGGGCGCGCAATAGCCTCCATATGATCAAAACCACGCCGCCGAAACGCTGCCGCCGTCGCAGGCACAAACACCACCGCATCCGCACCGGAAAGCACGCCTCCGTAGCGATCGGGAGCTACGACCTGGGCATGCAGGGCGGTGTCGTAGAGCAGCTCCGCCAGATACGGAGCCAGACGTCGCTCGCCCGCATCCTTGTACGCTTTAATGATGCGCGGCAGCGGATGCGCATAGACGGCGCACGCCAGGCAGCGGTCGAGCGCCTCCGCCATTGCCGAAGACGTGCCCTCGACCGAACACTCAGTGCACAGCAAATCCCCAAACGGGGCGCCACATCGGGTGCAGCTATGACGTGGGTCGATGAGCGTGAGCGCGGCCAGGCAGTCTTGGCAAATAAGCGCACCAGCGCGCTCGCAGCCGGTACATCGTGTTGGCGACAATGCCTCAAGCGCCTCGTACGTCGCGCGCTCGGCAAACGGTAGCAATTCGTCCGCAAACGGTAGGGCACCGGCACTCTGCAGACGGCTCAATATGTTCAGATGGCTCTTCAAGACACAACCCTCCCTACGCTCGATCGCAGGGAGGGTTGTTGATTCGGCGCTATGATACCCCGATGCGCTCGGGGCAAGGCGGGTTAAATCCGCTCGCGGGCGTTATTCACCGGCGGGCGGTTGTGGTGCGGACGAAGACGGGGTCGAGCCCTCGCCACCATCCTGGCGCGGCTTGCGGGAACGGCGACGGCGACGGCGCTTTTGACCCTGGTCGGTCGAGCCCTCGCCACCGCGCGGCTCGCGTTCGTCGCGAGCGGCGCCATGCGAAGCCTTGGCAGCCGCTCCCCCGCCATCTCCGGGACGACGGCGCGTGACCTTGACCTCGCCATCCGAGACCTGATCGGCCACGGAGGGCACTGAAGGCTTCTGCTGCGCGCCCGAGGAATGGCGACGGCGCGGACGCGGCGCGCGCTCCTCCTCGCCACGTGACTTGCCGCTCTTGTCGACAGGCGCATCGGAGGCCGAGGCGCCCTTGGAAGCGGCACCGGCCTCGCGAGCAGCTGCGGCGCGGAAGGCGTCCTCGCGCTCCTCGCTCGACAGATGACGGCGGCGGCGACGTGTGGGGTTCATGCCGCCGCCGCGATTCTGCTGCTGGGGCTGCTGAACCTCGCGCTCGCGAGAGGCGTTCTTGCCCGCGGCTGCAACCTCGGTAGCATCGCCCGAGCCCGCGCGCTTGCGACGGCGACGGCCATCGGCCGCCCCCTCGGCCTCAGGTGTCTCGGCCTTACCGCGGCCTTTTCCGCGGCCACGGCCCTCGCCCTGGCCCTGACCGGCGCGAGCATCGGATTCGGCATCGCGACGACGGCGCTTGGGCATCGATATGCCCGCCAGGCGATCGGCGTTCGACAGGCCATCGCCCACGTCGACGCCGTTCTCGCGGTCGAGCTCCATGAGCGCCAGGCGCATCTCGGGCGACTCGATGCGCTCGAGCACGTCGCGCGTCACGCAGTCGGGACGGCAGTTGCAACCCTGCTCGGCTGCCTTCTTTTTGCAGCCCTCCGAGCAGGTCATATCGGCCAGGTTGACCTTAAAGACCTTGCCGTTCTCCAGGCGCAGCACCAGCTGCTCGCGCGGCGTGTCATATTCTTGGATACGCGCCTTGCCAAGCGGCGTATCGATAAGCGTCTTCTTTTTGGGCGCGCGGCTCTTAAAGTCCTTATACGCCTCGAACTCGTAGCGCAGGCAGCACATTAGACGGCCGCATACACCGCTGATCTTGGACGAGTTAAGCGGTAGATCCTGCTCTTTTGCCATGCGAATCGAGACAGGCTCAAACTGTCCGCCAAAGCGCGTGCAGCAGAGCTCCTGGCCGCACTGGGCATAGCCGCCCACCAAACGGGTCTCGTCGCGCACGCCGATCTGGCGCATGTCGACGCGAATGTGCAGCGCCGAGGAAAGGTCCTTGACGAGCTGACGAAAATCGACGCGCTCCTCGGCCGCAAAATAGAACACGGCCTTCTCGCCGCCAAACAGGTACTCGACGCCGACCGGCTTCATTTCGAGGTCGAGCTCCTTGACCAGGCGACGGAAATCGACCATGGCCTCGTCACCCTGGATGGCCAGATCATCGGCAAGCTGCAGGTCGATGTCGCTCGCCACGCGCAGCACGGGCTTGAGCGGCTGGCCGATCTCGTCTTGCGGCACCTCAAAGGGATCGGCCGTGACCAGGCCGATCTCGGTTCCGCGCTCGGTGGAGCAAATGGCATAATCGGCCTCGAGGATATCCAAATCCTGCGGATCGAACCACAGGTCGCGCGAGGCGTAGGTAAACTTAACGGGTACAACTAACGGCATTTCAGTGCCTTCCTGATATCGAACAGCATGACCTCGATGGCCAGCTGGGGAGTAACGTTTCTGGCGATGTTGCGCTCGGCGGTCGCGACTGCCTCGAGCGCCCGTGTGGCACCCGCAACATTGGTCGCGGCGGCAAGCCGACCGATCGTGTCGCGCACGTCTTCGTTCACCACGTCGGCTGCCTTGTCCTGAAGCGTCAGCAGCACGTCGCGCATGAGCGTCCGCGCGCTCGCCAGCGCTTCCATGATACCCGAACGCTCGCGCGCGTTGAGTTCGCGCTTGTTGCGGTCCTCAAGCTGCTTCAATGCTCCACGCGACAGGTAGTCGGCGTTTTGCTCGAGCACCTTTTCCTGTGTGGACTTGACCTCGGCGAGCGGCGCCTTAACGGCGACGATGAGTGACTTGGCGCGGCTGAGCACGTCGGCCTCGTCGGCGGCGATAAGCGAATCGATGGCGCGAACCATCTGACGGCGGGCGTCCTGGCGCTCGGCGCTCTTGAGGAACTCGATGCCACGCGTGGGGCTTCCCGCCACGGCGACGGCCATGCGGCAACGCGCAGGGTCCTGACCGGTGGCGCGGCTCACGGCCTGCGCGGCGACGGCGGGCGATACCAGCCGAAACGGCACGCACTGGCAACGACTCACGATAGTGGGCAGCATCACGTCTGCCGAGGTGCCCAGCAGGATGAACATAACGCCCTCGGGCGGCTCCTCGAGAGTTTTGAGCAATGCGTTGGCGGTGTTGGCGCGCAGCTGCTCGGCACGGTCGATGATGTAGACCTTGGCCTTGGCACGGATGGGCGCCAGGGGCACGTCGTCGAGCAGCTCGCGTGTCTGGGCGATAAGGTAGCCCGTGGCGCTCTCGGGCGTGTAATAGTGCACGTCGGGGTGCGTATGGCGGGCGACGCGCACGCAGCTATCGCATGAGCCGCAGCCATCCTGCTCGCACAGGAAGGCTTGGGCGAGCGCCCACGCGGCGTCGAGCTTGCCCGCGCCGGGCGCGCCCAAAAACAGGTAGGCGTGCGATGCGCGACCGCTGGCGACGGCATTGGTCAAAAAGTCGCGCACGCGCTGTTGGGTGTCAAGCTTGGCCAGCAGGCTTGCCTGAGCGGGGGCCATGTTACTCGGCCTCCTGGGCAAGCGCGGCGGTGACGGCGTCCTGGGAAATATCGAGGCCGTAGGCGCGAACCCGCTCGACCGTCTTCTCGAAGACTTCCTCGATGGTCGCGGTCGCGTCGATGAGCTTTACGCGGTTTGGTTCCTCGGCGGCAATGGCGCAAAATCCCTGGTAGACGCGCTCTTGGAAGGCCATGCCCTTGGCCTCCATGCGGTCGGCCGCACCGCGGTCGGCCATGCGCAGCGCCGCCTGCTCGGGCGTGATGTGATAGACGAGCGTGAGCGCCGGGTGCGTACCCGCGACGGCCAGGTTGTTGGCGTCGCGTACTATCTGGCGATCGAGGCCATCGGCAAACGCCTGGTAGCAGGTCGTGGAATCGTAGAAGCGATCGCACAGGACCACCTTACCGACAGCAAGGGCGGGCACGATGACCTCGTGCACCAACTGAGCGCGCGCCGCCTCGTAGAGCAACAACTCGCAGGTGACGCCCATCGCTGTATTGGCGGGGTCGAGCAGCAGAGCACGGATCTTTTCGCTGATGGCGGTACCGCCCGGCTCGCGCAGGCTCACAACCTGGTAGCCAGCGAGTTCAAGAGCGCGGGCAAGCAGGCGCGCCTGCGTGGACTTGCCGGCGCCATCGACGCCCTCGAGCGTGATAAAGCTATGTTGAGCGGGCTCAAAAGCCATGGGCGCAGCCCCTTCCTACAAGGCGCGTAAATGCGAGTTATAGCAACCAAGCCATGATACCCCAGTGCTCGGCGCGTCCCCAATGGCTAAAGGTGCCTTTCCAAAGTTGCGGTGAAATAGGGACTGATTGAAGCTCTGAGACCGCCAAACAGTCCCTATTTCACCGCAACTTATGATGGGGAATTTTGGATGCTGGGTATAATCGTCGTATTGCATTGAAATGTGGCGAAAGGAGTGGCAATGTCTCGGTATTGCGCCTCGTGCGGCAAGCTTCTTGCAGATGATGCCAAGTTCTGCACCTCGTGCGGTGCACCCGTTGAGCAAACAGCCGCGAGCGATAGCCAGCCCGCTTTTGAGCAGACCGGCTCCCTTGATACGCCGCAAGCCAAGGCGGACGACCCCCTCGCCTATAGCCCCGACCCCGCCGCAAGGACCGAGGCCGTCGAGACCACGCAGCGCATACCCGTCGCGAGCGGCTCGCCCCAACAGCAGCCGGCTCCCGCATACGCGCCCGCTTCGTCACAGACCCCCGCTCCCAAAAAGAGCGGCACCGGGCCGCTTATCGCCGTTATCGTTGTGCTGGTGGCGATCATCATCGCCCTGGTCATCTTCTTTGCAATCAGACCGTTCGACAACGCCGCCACGCAGACGACTGCCGAGGTAGCTAAGCTGCACCATGACGTCGACGACGATGACCTAAAGCCTCTCGGCGATCCCAACAGCCTGTACGACGATGATGACGATGACGACGAGGATGGCGGCGAAGCAACGCTCTCTGAGCAGAACCTCTACCGCCGACTGAGCGAATACTACGACCTGCTCGAAGATCTCGACAGCCAGGTCCGTGGCTGCGCGCAGAACTTCAACGGCAACTATCTGGAAGAGGATCGAACCACCCGTCAAAATCTCGCCGACGTCGCCGAGCGCACGGAGGACACCATCGAGCAGTATTACGACATCGTCGAGGACCTGGACGTCCCGACGAGCTCCAAGAACTACAGCTCCTGGAAGGATATCATCGCCCTGTACGACGACCTGGATCACCGCATTGACGCAATCTGTGATGCCTGGGAGATCAGCCTGAAATACGCCAAGCCTGCGGACCACAAGAATGAGATCGTGGCGCCGCTGTCGCGCGACAACGTGGCGGGCACCAATGACAATAAGTACCGCCTAGACTTTGAGGAGCGCTATCCCGGCGCCAAGCCCGTCGAGGTGAACTAGCGCTTTGTCGTTCCCGAGCCGGTAGTTAGGGACGTTCCTAAACTGCCGGCAGAAAAGGAACGTCCCTAACTACCGGTCAAAAAAACGAGCAAGGATCGCGGGGTCCTCGCTCGTTTTTTTGGGCAATGTTTCGACTGCGCCGTTACTTGTCGGCGGCTGTTTTCTTGGCAGTCGACTTCTTCGCGGTCGTCTTCTTGGCGGCAGTGGCTTTCTTAGCCGTGGTCTTCTTGGCCGTCGTCTTCTTCGCCGTGCTCGCCTTGGTTGTGGTCTTGCGGCCGCGGGCAGGCTTCTTCTCCTTGGTCGGGCAGTCCATGTTCACGCAGATACGCCACGGGCCGCGCGCCGTGTTGACCACCACGATGGGAGCGCCGCACTCGGGACAGGTCTCGCCCGTCGCCTCGAGTTTTCCACGCGCCGGCAGTGGATAGCTCACGCCGCAATCGTCATAGTTGGTGCAGCGGATAAAGCGCTTGCCGCTCTTCTCGCTCTTGTGTGCGATCAGGTCGCCATGGCGTCCGGCCTCGGCACACACCTTGCACTCGCCCACCTTAAGGTCGGGCTCGTAGTTGGTGGGACACGTCGGGTTCACGCAGATCTCGAAGGCCTTCTGGCGGAACGGCTGGCACTTAATGCGCGGCGCACCGCACTCGGGGCACACGGCGGCCTCGCCCTCGAGCGGGCTCACCTTGACGCCACTCGGCACCGGATAGGTCACGTCGCAGTCGGGCCAGCCCATGCAGCCAATGAAGCTGCCACGGGTCTTGGCGCTCGTCTTCATAACCAGGTCCTTGCCGCACTTGGGGCAGGCGCCCACGCGCGCATCAGCCGTGACGGCGTCGCTGATGGCGTCGCCGAGCTCCTGCGTATGCTTGAGCAGCTCGTCGAGCACGCCGGCCAGCAGCGCACGCGAGTGCGTCACGACATGCTCTTCGGTGTCCTCGCCGCGCTCGACGCGAGTCATGTCGCCGTCGAGCTCGCTGGTCATATCGGGGCTCGTGATGCGCGGGGCAAACTGCGTCAGCGCGTCGATGATGGCGATGCCCAGCTGGCTCGGCTCAACGGGATCGTTTTTGAGGTAGCGCACGGCGTACAGGCGCTCGATGATGCTCGCGCGCGTGGACTTGGTGCCCAGGCCGCGCTTTTCCATCTCCTGCACGAGCTTGCCCTGGCTGTAGCGCGCGGGCGGCTCGGTCTGCTTGGCCTCAAGCTTAATGTCGAACACGTCGACCGTGTCGCCCTGCTCCAGCGGCGGCATCTGCTCGTCGCGCTTGAGCCCGTACGGGTACGCCTCGCGGAAGCCCGGGGTCACGAGCACGTCGCCCGAGGCCACGAACGGCTCGCCGCTCACGTCGAGCTCGAGCTTGGTGTTCTCGATGGTCGCGGGACCCATAAGCGTCGCCAGGAAGCGGCGGGCGATGAGGTCGTAGAGCTTACGCTGGCCGCCATCGAGCGTGGACGGATCGCCCTCGCCCGTGGGATAGATAGGCGGGTGGTCGGTGGTCTCGACTTTGCCGCGCGTGGGCTTCATAGGGCCGGCAAGCACCTTTTTGCACACGGGCGCCAGCGCCGGGTTGATCTTTGCCAGGTCGCTCACCACGGCGCCCAGATCGAGCGTCGCAGGGTACACGGTGTTGTCGACACGCGGATAGCTGATGAGGCCCGCCATGTAGAGGGACTCGGCGATGCGCATCGTACGCGCAGGCGAGATGCCCTCGGCCGCGGCGGCAGCCTGCAGCGAGGTCGTCGCGAACGGCGTGGGCGGCTGCTGCTTGCGGGAGCGCCTGGTCACCGCGGCGACGGTTGCCGTCGTAGCGCCGTCGACGTGGCCGTACGCCGTCTCGGCAGCATCTTTATCGGTAAAACGCGCCGTCTTGTGCGCAATTTTAAAGCGGTCGTCCTCGGCAGCACCCTGCGCGGCACCCATGCCGCGAATCTGCCAATAGTCCTCGGGCACAAACGCCATGCGCTCGCGTTCGCGCTCGACCACCAGGGCGAGCGTCGGCGTCTGTACGCGGCCGGCGGAGCGCACGTTGCCAAAGCCGCCAAACTTGGCGAGCGTCAGGTAACGCGTGAGCACCGCGCCCCAAATGAGGTCGATGTGCTGGCGGCTCTCGCCGGCGTCGGCCAGATTCTGGTCGAGCGAGACAAGATTATCGAAGGCCTGCGTGATCTCGGCCTTGGTAAACGAAGAATACTGGGCGCGGGCGACCGGCAAGTCCGGCGCGACCTCGCGCACCTTGTTGAGGGCGTCCGAGCCGATCAGCTCACCCTCGCGATCGAAGTCAGTGGCGATGATGACGCTGTCGGACTTTTTGGCGAGGTTCTTGAGCGAGCGAATGAGCTCCTTCTCGGCCGGCAGCTTAATGACGGGCGCCCAGGTAAGGTAAGGCAGGCTCTCAAGCTTCCAGCCCTTGATGGAGATACCATCGGCAAGGAACGGCTTGCGCTTGGTGTCGTACGGCGGGCGGGCCAGGCCATCGGGCATATCGGCCGGCAACATCTCGCCGTCCTCGGTGACCGAATACCAACCCAGCTTTTTATCGAACAGCACACTGTCGCAAAAATCGGGTGCCAGGATGTGACCGGCAAGGCCGATGGTCACGCACTCCTCGCCCTTCCACTCAAAACGGTAGATGGCGGTGTTGTACACCTTGTCCTTTTTGGGTTTGCCCGTGGACAGACGCTCGGCAATCTGACGCGCGGCGTCGTTTTTCTCTGCGATGATGAGCTTCAAAAGAGGCTCCTATCTCGTGTCTATGCGGCTACGCCCGCCCGTATGGCGGCCGATTTACGCCCTTGCTTGCTCGATCTGCCCGATGAGCCAATCGCACCAGGCATCCATGCCCTCGCCCTTGCGCGCGCTCACGGCAAACCGCGGCGCCTGCGGATTGAGGTCATCGAGTGTCTTAGTATACCTATCCATGTCAAAATCGAAAGCCGGGGCCACGTCGACCTTATTGAGCAGCTGCGCGCCGGCGTGCTGGAAGATGCCCGGGTACTTGATGGGCTTGTCGTCGCCCTCGGGCACCGAGAGGATCATGATGGACAGGTTCTCGCCCAGGTCAAAGTCGACCGGGCAGACCAGGTTACCCACATTTTCGATAAAGATGACGTCGATGTTCTCCAGACCGACGGCCTGGTCGAAGGCGTCGACGGCCTCCATGATCATGTTGCCCTCGAGGTGGCACAGGCCGCCCGTGTTGATCTGGATGGCGGGCATGCCGGCTTCCTTCATGGTGATGGCGTCGACGTCCGAGGCGATATCGCCCTCGATAACGGCACAGCGCAGGCTGGCTTTGTCACGCAGGCGCTCGTTGGTGCTCAGAATCGTGGTGGTCTTACCCGAGCCAGGGCTCGACAGCACATTGATCACGTAGGTGTTCGTCTGCTCAAACCGCTGACGCAGCTGATCTGCCAGGCGCTCGTTGCGCGACAGGATCGGCGACGCGATATCAATCGTTTTCTCGGCCATACTTAGCGCTCCTTACTTTGGCCCCTTTATACCCCATCATTAGATGGCTAGCGGGCTAATCGTCGGGGGTTTCGATTTCGATACTTGCGATATCGAGCTCGCGGCCGTGCAGCAGGCGCACGTTGGCGCCGCCACACTGGGGGCAGCGACAATGGAAACGGTCGTGCTCAAAGACCTCGCCGCAGTCCAGGCACTCGCTTTGTGGATGGACCTCCTCCACGGCAAGCTCGCAGCCGCGCGTGAGCGGGTCCTCATCGCGAAACGTCTCCCACGCAAAGTCGAGTGCCTCGCGCACGACCTCGGTCATATCCCCGATACGAAGCGTTACCAAAACGGCGCGCGAGGCCCCCGCCCCACGCGCCGCGCGAATCACTGTATCGAGTATGCCGTTGACAATGCCAACCTCGTGCATACCGATTTACTCCTCGTCGTCCTCGTCGTCCGAGAACAGGTCCAGACGGCTCACGAACAGGCCCTCCTTGCCCTCGCGCGCGGTAATGACCACGCGAGCGATGGCGAGCGAAATCTCGTAGAGCGAGAGCAGGGCGCCATACATGAGACCCAGCGTAACGGGCGAGCCGTCGGGCGTAATCACAGCCGAGCCCACAAGCAGGCCTACGTACACGTAGCGCCAGGCGCTGCGGAAGGCCGCATAGGACACGATGTGAAAGACGGACAGATAGAAGATGATGAGCGGCAGCTCAAACGCCACACCAAAGCCGATCATAAAGAGCAGCTCCATGTTGACGTAGTTCTCCAGGTCGGGCAGCGCCGTAGCGACGGCCGAGGTCTCGCCGATGAGCCACTCAAAGCCCGCCGGGATGATGATGAAATAGCAGAAGATGGCACCCAGGAAGAACAGCACCGTCGAGGCGAGCACCGTGGGCACGACCCACTTGCGCTCGTTGGGGCGCAGCGCCGGCAGGAAAAATGCCAGGATCTGCCAGATGATCATGGGCGTGCACATGACCACGGCCATCTTGATGGCCAGCGAGAAGCGCAGGCCAAAGCCGCCGAGTGTGGTGGTGATGTAGAACTTACCGTCCGGCACAAACGAGCGGATGGGGTCTTCCAGGATATCGAGCACCACGGGCGTGGCAAAGTACAGCACGATGGCGGCGGCAAACACCGACACGACCACGATGGTCAGGCGGCGACGGAGCTCTCCCAAGTGATCGAAGAGCGGCATTCGCGCGGGTCCGATAGGCATTACTCATCGCCTCCCTTCGAGGCGTCGGCGGCAGTGGCTTCGTCCTCGGCCTCGAGCTCGCGAGCGAGCTGGTCGACGACAGCCTTGCGCTTGCGGGGACGACGGGCGTAGAGGTCAGCCGTCGTGGGCTCTGCCGGCTCGGGCTCGGGCTCTGCAGCAGGCTC
>CABSMZ010000005.1 GCA_902478875.1 uncultured Collinsella sp. | reverse complement strand
CGAGAAGTACATCTCGATGCTGGAGAGGGGCCAAAGGGAGCTCAAGCCCATAAGGAGGGCCTACGAGGCATGGGTCGAGGCCGGACTTCCGCTCGATTGGGACAGGCGGGCCTTCGATGCCGAGCGCAAAATGGATTCTAAAAAACACCTTGCCAAATAGGAGCGTCAGGACGCAAAGAGGCTCCGCAGCGCGAAGCGCGATGCGGAGCCTCTTTGCATGTCCGAGGACGTTCCGGAGAGAAACCCCCGTCACGCCCCCGGATTCCCGGTGGGAGTTCTAGACCTTGTCGGCCTTAGTACATACCGCCGCCCTGCTGACCAGCGGTAGCAGCAGCGATAGCGTCCTCAAGCTGAGTGTTCTTGGGCACATCGGAGACGGTAGCCTCGGTGATGAGGATCAGGCTGGCGACAGAAGCAGCGTTCTGAAGGGTGACGCGGCTGACCTTGACGGGGTCGAGGACGCCCATCTCGATCATGTCGCCCCACTCGCCGTTGGCAGAGTTGAGACCCTGGCCGGCGGGCAGCTCGGCAACCTTATCGACCACGACAGCGCCCTCAAAGCCAGCGTTCTTGGCGATGGTAGCGACCGGAGCGGTCAGAGCCTTCTTGACGATGTCGACGCCGATCTTCTCCTCGGGGTCGTCGATCTCGACAGCGTCGAGCGCAGGAGCGGCGTCCATGAAGGCGACGCCGCCGCCGGCGACGATGCCCTCCTCGACAGCAGCGCGGGTAGCCTGCAGGGCATCCTCGACGCGGTGCTTGATCTCCTTGAGCTCGGACTCGGTAGCAGCGCCGACCTTGATGACGGCAACGCCACCGGAGAGCTTGGCCAGGCGCTCCTGGAGCTTCTCGCGGTCGAAGTCAGAGGTGGTGTTCTCCATCTCGCCCTTGATCTGAGCGATGCGGGCGTCGATGGCCTCCTTGGAGCCAGCGCCGCCGACGACGACGGTGTTATCCTTGGAGATGGTGACGGACTTAGCAGTACCGAGCATATCGGCGGTGATGTCAGCGACCTTCACGCCCAGCTCGTCCAGAGCGGCCTGGCCACCGGTGAGGACGGCGATGTCCTCGAGGATGCGCTTGCGGCGATCGCCATAGCCCGGGGCCTTGACGGCGCAGACGTTGAGAGCGCCACGGATCTTGTTGAGGACCAGGGTCGGCAGAGCCTCGCCGTCGATGTCCTCAGCGATGATGAGCAGGCCACGGCCGGCGCGCTGGACAGCCTCGAGAACAGGCATGATGTCCTGAACGCTGGAGATCTTCTGGTCGGTGATGAGGATGTACGGATCCTTCATCACGGCCTCCATGCGGTCGTTATCCGTGACGAAGTAAGCGGAGACATAGCCCTTATCAAACTGCATGCCCTCGACGGTGTCGATGGTGATGTCGAACGTCTGGGAATCCTCGACGGTGATGACGCCGTCCTTGCCCACGACCTCCATGGCCTCGGCGATCTTCTCGCCGACCTCGGGGTCACCGGCAGAGATGGTGCCGACGGAAGCAATCTGCTCCTTGGTCTCGACCGGCTTAGCCTGCTTCTTCATCTCGGCGACGGCGGCGTTGACGGCCTTGTCGATGCCGCGACGGATGGCCAGCGGGTTGGCGCCAGCGGCGACGTTGCGCAGACCGTCGTTGACGATGGCCTGAGCGAGCAGAGTTGCGGTGGTGGTGCCGTCACCCACGGTGTCGTTGGTCTTGGTGGCAACCTCCTTCACCAGCTGAGCGCCCATGTTCTCGATGTTGTCCTCGAGCTCGATCTCCTTGGCGACGGAAACGCCGTCGTTGGTGATGGTCGGGGCACCGAACGTGCGCTGCAACGCAACGTAGCGACCCTTGGGGCCCATGGTGACGGTAACGGCGTCGGCCAGAGTGTTGACGCCCTTGGCAAGCTTAGCGCGGGCATCGGTGTTGAACGTAATGTTCTTTGCCATGGTAGGTAATCCTCCAAAAGAAATGTGACTCGCGTCGCCGCTTCCGAGTCCTATGCGGCGGGCGCGTTCAAAGACGAATCAGAGATTCTGACGAGACTAGGCCTCGACGACGGCGTAGATGTCGTCGGCGCGCATCAGCAGATACTTCTCGCCGTCGACCTTGACCTCGTTGCCACCGAACTTACCGTAGATGACAACGTCGCCAACCTTGACGTCCATGGGGATGCGCTCACCCTTGTCGTTGACCTTGCCGGCGCCCACGGCAACGATGGTGCCACGCTGCGGCTTCTCCTGAGCGTTGCTGGCAATATACAGACCAGAAGCGGTCTTCTGCTCGGCCTCGTCGGGCTTGACCAGAACACGATCTGCAAGCGGCTTCAAAGACGACATGCTTGTCTCCTCCTTTTTGGGCCGCGCGGTTATACCACGCGAATTAACCCTTTTTTGTTTGCGTACGCGTTGAATGGTACCCACGAATGGCGGGTTATACAACACGGAGTCAAAAAATCTTATTTTTTGGCACTTAGATTTTCTGAATGCCGGGGGATAACTTAGCAGTGGCTCCCGGGGCGGACCGGATGGCATGAAGTTTGCTGCTCTACAGTCCTGCGCAAGACGGAAAGCACATTAAGTGCTTTCCTTTGCGTGCGGAACTCGCGACAAACTTCATGCCCTCCGGTCCGCCCCGGGAGCCAGGTTGACTAACTAGGGCCCGGCATTCAGAAAAGTCAGTGCAGCAAAATGGCGATGCGGATAGCGACATGGGCATGATTTTCGCTGCGAGCACGGGTCCCCTAGGGAGCATCGTGCATTTTTGGGAGTTTTCAGCAGACCAGGACGGCTGCATACGCGCCAGACACACCATATTGGTCCCAAGGACGCCTTCGACCGGCGATTTGAGTCGGCAGGCAAACCCCGCCAGGACAAAAAGGCATGCTTCGCGCCGTACCGGAGCCCAAAATGACGTCAATCTCCGCAACGTTACTCAGCCGCAGCGGCACCGGCAGAGCTCGCGGTGCTGAATACTCCGTTTTTTGCACGGCACGGGCGGGGGTACATCAGGATCAGGAAGGACATCCCAGCCTTTTTATGCAATCTGTAATGGGAAGTATGCAAAACACCAAGAGATAGCATTGCTGGTGTCCAAATTGAGCGCGGGGCAGCAGCACCTCCGCCCCGCACCCAAATCCAACAGAGCAGGGACGCTCATGGCGGATCCCCACCAAAACGCAAACGCGGCTCGAGCGCTATCCCAAAAAGGCTGCCCGAGCCGCGCTTAACGGTACGGCATGAATACTTAGCGCTCGTAAATCAAGTTACCTGCCAGGTAGGTGGTCTGAACCTTGGTAGCCTGGAGCTCTTGGGGGTCGATAGTGAGCGGGTTTTGGTCCAGGACTACCAGGTCGGCATACTTGCCGGGCTCCAAGCTGCCGAGGTTTTGCTCGTCGCCCGCTGCATAGGCGCTGCCCAGGGTGTAGTTGCGCAGGGCTGTTGCTGCATCGATGCGCTCGCTCGGTAACCAGCCGCCCTCGGGCCAGTGGCTTTTGGGATCCTGGCGCGTGATAGCCGTGTAGAGCACGTTCATGCTGGTAACAGCTGTGATGGGGCTATCGGTGCCGAAGGCTTGTCGAATGCCGCGCTGCTTATAGGTTGCGAACGGCCACATGATGCGGCTGCGCTCCAGGCCCAGGTCGCGCTCGGGGCCGCCCGGGTCGAGTGTAATGTGGCAGGGCTGGCTCGAAGCAACCACGTTAAGCTTGCGCAGGCGGTCAATGTCCTCGGGCAAGAGGTTCTCCAGATGCTCGAGCGTGTTATGACCGTGCTGGGGCAGGCCGTACAGTTCCGCGGCCTCCTCAAAGATATCGAGCGCGGCATGGATGGCACCGTCGCCGATGACGTGGATGCGCACGGTGTGACCGCGCTCCGCGGCAGCGAGGACCAGCTTGCGCATACGCTCGGCAGGAACCGTCAGACGGCCCTGGTCGCCCGGGAAGCGCGGGTTGGTATAGGGCTCGGTGAGATAGGCCGTGTGTTCGCTCGACACGCCGTCGAAAAACTGCTTAAAACCAGGCGCCGAGAGCAGCGCGTTGTTCGCGTAGCGGGTCTGCAGCTCTTCCAAGCGCGACTGGTCATCCAGCAGCGTGGGGAACAGATGGGCTCGGATGCCCAGCTTGCCGGCTGCCTGCAGTTTGTCGTAGACGTCGTCGCGGATAAAATCGCAGCCCGGCATGGGCATGAGCGACATATCGCAGATCGAGGTGATGCCCTGCTCGGCCATACGCCTCATTTGATCGGCGTAAGCGCTTGCGATGCGATCCTCCCCCAGCCACTCAAGGCAGCGCGGTAGCAGCTGCATGGCAGCCGCCTCGTGAGCGATACCCGTGAGTTCGCCGTTTGCATCCTTGTCGTAACTGCCGCCCGCTGGCGGCTCGCTGTCGCGCGTGACGCCGAGCGCCTCGAGTGCGCGGCTGTTGAGCCAAAGCGTGTGCCCGTCGCCCGAATACATAACGCAGGGACGATCGGGGAATGCCGCATCGAGCGACGCCTTGGTAGGATGCTCGGGCGGATCCCAACGGTAATCGCGCCAGCCCTGCGTCACAACCCAAGCGTCACTAGGCAGATCCTGGGAAAACTCGAGCGCATGTTGCACCAGCGCCGCCTCGGACGTGCCCATATCCATGAGCATGTACGGCGAGGAACCGACCGAGGTATGGAAGAAGTGCAGATGAGCGTCATGGAAACCGGGGCAGACAAACTGCTCGCCGTAGTCGATAACCGGCGTGGCGGCAGGCGCGGCGGCAATCACGTCATCGGGCGCACCGACTGCGACGATACGGTCGCCTGCGATGGCAATCGCCAGCTCGCGGGCGGTATCGATGCCGTCTTGCGCGGTAAAGACGTTCTTGGAGCGGATAATCCGATCGATATGTTGCATGGGCATCCCCATCTCTGGCAGGAAATTCAACACCCCCGAGTGTACTCCCCCGCCCTTGTAACAAAACCCCAAGCGGCAAACGGCAACTTTACCAGCCCTAGCGGCAGGTGGCATACTGGAGAGAGCCTGTACGATTTTGCGATCAACCCAGCAAGGAGCAAATCGACCATGACGAAGACCAAGGCACAGCAGATTATGGCGGCGACCGAGGCTCGCGCGGCTGACGACGTCACCGCAGCCATCAAAGATATCGCTACCGAGTTTGAACCATATATCATCAAGCAGCGCCGGCACTTCCATAAGCACCCGGAGCTGAGCCTTGCCGAGGAGCGCACGACCTCCGACATCGCCAACCAGCTCGACGCCATGAATATCCCCTACGAGCGTCCGCTCAAGACCGGCTTGGTGGCAACGCTTCGCGGTACCGCGCCGGATGCCTACCGCGAGGACGGCACGCCGCGCCGCCGCATCCTGCTGCGCGCCGACATCGACGCCCTGCCCGTCACCGAGCAGACCGGCGAGGAGTTCGCCAGCGTCAACGAGGGCTGCATGCACGCCTGCGGCCACGACTGCCATATCGCCATGATGCTCGGAACGCTGCAAATCCTGCGCCATATGACCGACGACATCCACGGCGAAGTCCGCATCGTATTCCAGCCCAGCGAGGAAAACGGCCAGGGCGCTAAGCTCATGATCGGCACGGGTGTGCTCGACGGCGTCGATGGCGTCTACGCCGCGCACATCTGGAGTGAGGTCGACGCCGGCACCGTGAGCTGCGAGCCCGGTCCGCGCATGGCCAATACCGACTGGTTCCGTATCGATGTACGCGGCACCTCGTGCCACGGCGCCATGCCCCAGCGCGGTCACGACGCCGTCATGGTGGCCGCAGAGATCGTCAACGCCCTGCAGACCATCGTCTCGCGCGAGATCAGCCCCTACGAGCCGGCTGTCATCACCGTCGGCGAGCTGCACGGCGGCACCGCACGCAACGTTATCGCCGGCACGGCCTACCTCGCCGGCACGGTGCGCACCTACGGCGATTCGACCCACGAGGAAATGCCGGAGCTTATGCGCCGCATCGTGGAGCATACCGCGGCCGCCTTGGGCGCCGAGGCAGAGCTCACCGACTACACCATCGCCAACTACAAGGTCGAAAACGACGCCGCCTCGAGCGAGCGCTGCCGTCAGGCTGTAATCAAGTGCCTGGGCCCCACCGGCCAAGGCCATTATCGCGGCACGCTTTCGGGCGAGGATTTTTCGGAGTACCTGCGTCGCGTACCGGGCGTGCTCGCCTTTGTAGGTACGCGCAACCCCAAGATTGGCGCCACGTACGCCCAACATTCCTGCTTCTACAAGATCGACGAAACCGTGCTGGCAAAGGGCTCCATGGTGGCCGCCCAGTATGCTATCGACTTTTTGGCCGAGCCCACGCAAGAGGAGCTCGACGGCCCCGCGATTACCGCGGTCGCCGAAACCAACCCCGATCTGGCCGCCAAGTTGCGCTCTGCCAAGGCGACGACCGCCGAGGCTCGCGACGCCATCCATGATGCCCGAACGGCTCGCCATGCCGCGATCAAGGGCATCCACGAAGCCCGCGCTGCTGCACGCCGCGAGGAGAAGCACGACGAGTAGTCGTCACACCCATCCATAACAGCCTGGCTAAAGCAGAGCGGGGGCGGACGTATCGAAACGTCCGCCCCCGCTCATTCTTCAAGCGCTATTTCTACCATTTCTACCCCGTCCCCAAATGGCAGACGGTATGGCTACTCGTCCTGAGGTTCCTCGTCGGAGCTTGGCTCGGACGCCGACTCAGGTGCAGATGCCGGCTCAGGCTCAGGCGCAGGCTCGGGCTCAGATGCCGTCTCAGACTCGGGCGCCGGTTCAGGCTCGGGCGCCGGCTCAGGCTCGGTCGCGGGAGCGGGTGCAGGTGCCGGCTCAGGCTTGGGCTCGGACTCAGGTGCGGGCTCGGCATCCGGAGCGCTGTAACCCGAGGGAGCGGACTTCTTCTCGAAGGGCAATACAAAAGTCAGGACGTCGTCCTTGTCCTCGTCGGCCCACTCGCTTGCATAACGTGCAACCCAATAGCCAACGGCACGGTGCTTGAGCATCTTGCCAAAGACCGTAAGAAATACGGTGACGAAAGCGACCAGCACCAAGAACAGCGCGAGCGTGACGCCACCGCCGGTAACAATTGCCTCAATACCCGTAGGACGATAGTAGTAGCTATACATACCGACAGAGGCAATGGCGCCAAAGACGACCGTCAAGATCCATGTGACAACGTTGGCGACCAGGCCCGTCAAAAACTCGGGAAGGAACGAAGCACAGAACAGCTTGGTCTTGTTGTGCTTAAACGCCGCCCAGACCTTATCGAGCGAAAACGCGCTCTCGACACGCCCGGTCACCGCAAAGTGCATCACGGCGATGTCGGCGAACATCTTAAAGAAGACACCCAGAATCGCCGAGGCAATTAGCGCCAGGACAAGCAGGCCAAGCGAACCGAACAGCGCAGCCTCGAGCGCATAAGAACCGTAATAAGAATACGAGCCCGCAGCGCCAATTACCACGCCCTCCACCAGCGAAAGCACTACACCGATAACGGGAATGGCAGCGATAACCTCGAGCACGACCGAAATAACGCTCGAAAAGACTCCGAGACCAAACGACGTGGAACGCATCAGCGGACGATCCATGCCGTCATCGATCTTAAGCGACAGATCGCGACCCCACTCGATGCCAAAACCGGAACCGCACACGCTCGCAATGCAAGCTGCCAAAAAGCCGATGGCAGCCGCAATGCCGCCAATAACGGGAATAAACAACACGAGCACTGACACAACGCAAATCAGCGCCGGCAAAAACGCGATTTGGCATACACGCTGAAGCACGCCCGGAGTCTTGGTCATATCTTGGAACGCCTGAGCCACACAGCCCTTTGGCGCATTCGCCACGGGCGGTTGCGGAACAAACTGCTGGGGCTGAGGCTGTCCCTGGGGAGCGGGGCCAGCGGCACCGGCATTAGGAGCACCACACACGCCGCAGAACTTGTCGTTATCGCCCATGGGGGCGCCGCACTGCGAGCAGAACATAGAATCATCCCTTCGTATCTTGAACGAATCACTTGGATCGCAAACGTTGTCTTTAGCATCATTATTGCCCAATGTGGGGTCAAATACTCAAAGATGACCGATTTGCAAGGTACACGGCGCCAGCAGGCGGTTCGTTGAATACGTCTGTGCTAGTTCGTTCCGCGGAAGCCCTTGCCGACGATCTCGGAGCTGTCGACAATCGTGATAAAGGCACCCGGATCGACCTCGCGCGCATAGCGGCGCAGTTGCACGGCCTCGCGACGGCTCAGCACGCTCATGATCACCGTCACGCACTTGCCCGAGAAGGCACCGTAACCGCGGCTGATGGTCGCCGTGCGGTTGAGATGCTTGACGATAAACTCCTCGACCTTAAGGGGTTCGGAGCAAATGACTGTGCAGACCTTACGAAGGTGAATGCTCTCGATGGCCTTGTCGACCACAAGCGTCTTGGCAAACAGGCCGAGCACGCAATACAGACCGACACGCGGGCCATACAAAAAGGCCGCGATGGCCACGATGCCGATATCGACCAACAGCAGTGCGCGACCAATCTCGAGCGTGGTGCGGCGTTTGAGGATCATAGCGAGAATGTCCGTGCCGCCCGTCGAGGCGCCAATATCAAAGACAATGGCGCTGCCGAGCGCCGGCAGGATCACGGCAAAGCACAGGTCAAGCCACATATCGCCCGTCATCGAGACATCAGTCGGGATAAAGAGCTCAAACAGCGAAACATAGGCCGAAAGCGCAAACGAGGCGAAGACGCTCCAAAGAATCGCCTTGCGCTCCAAAAAGATAAAGCCCAAGACGACGAGAACCGCGTTGATAATCCACATAAAAACGCCGACGGGCAGGGTCGGGAACAGCGTGGACAGAATGACCGACACGCCCGAGGTGCCGCCAAAAGCAAAGTGATTAGGGGTTTTAAACGCAACGATGGCGAAGGCCGTAAGAATCAGGCCCAGATTGAGCTCGGCAAAAAAGCGCGGGAAGCCCGGCTCCTGGCTGCGCTTTTGACCGACACGCTCGCCGCGCTCGATATCGGTGCGATCAACCACGCGCTCCATCGGCACCACGGGAGGACGATGCACCTCCTCGGCAGCACGCGATGCCGCCTCTGCCGCGGCGGCCTCAATCGCCCATGCCTTGCTTTCTGTTTCGTGCTCGTCGGCCATTACGGCAACCCCTCGTTAACAATTTGGAAACAATGCGCTCATTAGGGTAACGCGGAACGCGGGGATTGCAACCCTTAGTTAGACGAGCGGTATGACTATATCGGGAGCGTACAAAAACGGCCGGCCACGCTTTTGCTTGCGCGGTCGGCCGTTTAACGTTTTCGCAGATAAAACCTGCCAAAACAAACCTGTCCCTTTTTGGAAGGTTATTCGTGCTGGCTGGTGCGGTGCTCGTACTCCTCGGGGGTGATGACGTCCTCGATGCGCAGGTTGACACCCGCCACCTCAAGGCCGGTCATCGCGGCAAGGCGCTCAGTGACACGTGCCTTGACATCGTCGAAGATCGCGGGCGCATAGGCTCCGTACTCGATAATGACGGAGATGTTGACGACCACGCGATTGTCATCGGTGACCTCGACCGTCACGCCCTTGGTCAGATTCTCGGCACCAAACTGCTCCTGCACAAAGTGCATGAGGTTACCCTTCATACCCAGAACGTGCGGAACCTCGCGGGTGGCCATGGCAACGATCTTCTCGATCACGCCGTTGGAATAGGTCAGCGAGTCCTCGGACTCGTCTGTTTCCTCATCATCCTCGTCCGCGTCATCGGCGGACTCGGCCTCGACGAGCGCCTCATCCTCGAGCGTCACATCCTCGGCTTCGGCGACGGCCGCCTCGTTCTCCTCGAGCTCGGTATCGGCCACATCGACCTTCGTATTAAAAGCCATGGTTCCTCCTTATGCCTGCCGCGGATGCGACAGTCGAATACATATTAGCGGCCGCTAAACAGACGGCCGAAGAAGTTGACGATCCCGTTTTCGCCGTCGCGAATTTGGCCGATCACGGCGCCGATCAGCACGAAGAATGCAATGACGAGCGTGTCCCACAGGCCGAGCGTGAGCACCAACACGGCAAGGATAAAGCCAGCGACGGCACCGAGCGCGGTGTTGGGATGACGCACAGCATAGCTCCAGATGGCAGCGCCCGTACCCTTGATGAGACCCATAGCCTCGTCAAGATCCGCGGCCGCCGCGTCTTGTAACTCAGTTGCCTCTGCTTTGGAATCAACAGGTTCGCTCGCCGGCGTGGCGCTCTGGTCAATCGTCAGGCGCGGCGTACGAGCGGTCTTATCTTGATTGGTATCACTCACCGGAAACCTCCACGGTCTGGACGGTAGTCTTGGACGGCAAAAAACGGACGCGCGTGGTCGTACCCGGCGTGCCGAGCATGGTGTCGCAAGCTTCCTCGATGCGCTGCTGCATCGCGGTAGCCAGAGATGCCACGTCCTTATCGTCAAGCGCGATAGCCTCGACCTTAAAACGGACGTGCGAATCGTCGGAACCTTGGACGCGGGCCTCGACATGCTCGACCATCACGCGATCGTCGCGCTCTGCAGCAGCCCTGGCGCACGAAGAAAGCGCCGCGAGCGTGACTTCGATATTGCGCTCCCCCGCCGGATGCACGCAGGACGGCTCGCGACGAGCAAACATCAGGCGGAAGAAGCTTACCAGCACGCCGATCGCCACAACTCCGCCGCATGCCGTCACGACAATGCGCGGCATGGGGTCGCGCATCAGCAGCATAAAGCGATACGTATACGGCCCCCAAAACTGGCAGACAAGCGTACCCAGCGCCACGATGGCGGCGGCAAGATACACAATCGCTAGGGCTCGTTTGAGTACGCGCACGTGGCGCTCCCTTCAAATCTCGGCTCTCGAAATGCAAAACGGTTCGCATCATTATAAAAGAGCCGGGTCCGGTGCTCTACGCACGCGGATCCGGCTCATCTATTCCACGAGGCTTGCATGCTCGCTTCATTATGCCCAGATATGCACGGCTTAACCCGTGCGGGCGCTACTCCTCCTCGAGGGCAGCGATGACCTCGTCGGTCATGTCCATGGTGCTGTAAACATCCTGGACGTCGTCGAGCTCCTCAAGACGGTCGATGAGGCGCTGAACCTTCTTGGCGTCGGCGCCGGAGACCTCGGTCGGGGTGGTCGGGACCATGGTGGTCTCGGAGCCCTTGACCTGGACGCCCTGCTCCTCGAGCGCCTTGGAGACAGCCATGACCTCGTTGGCAGTAGTCCAGACGATCCACTCCTCGCCGGCGTCCTCGTAGTCCTCGCCGCCGGCCTCGGCGATGGCCATCATGAACTCATCCTCGTCACCGGCAGCACCGTTGGCGATCATGGTCTCCTTCTTGGCGTTCTCGTCCAGGATCTCTTTGGCGACGACGATCTGGCCCTTGCGCTCAAACTGGAAGGCGACGGAGCCGGAGGTGCCCAGGTTGCCACCAGCGTGGGAGAAGGCGGAACGGACATCAGCGGCGGTACGGTTGCGATTGTCGGTCAGGCAGTCGACGTAGACGGCGACACCGGCGGGACCGTAGCCCTCGTACACGATGTTCTCGTAGACGGCAGCGTCAGCACCCGAACCAAAAGCCTTGTCGATAGCGGACTTGATCTTGTCCTTAGGCATGGACTGAGCCTTGGCCTTGGCAACGGCAGCGGCGAGGCTGGCGTTGTTCTCGGGCAGCGGGTCACCGCCGAGACGGGCAGCAACGGTGATGTTGCGGCTGAGCTTGGAGAAGAGGGCGGAACGCTTGGCGTCCTGCGCGCCCTTACGATGCTTGGTTGTGGCCCACTTAGAGTGTCCGGACATACGTGTCTCCTATCGGTTTCGACCTAAAGCCCAGCGCAGATGCTCGGGCAATATAAACAAACGTCGTTATGATATACCTACTGGCCTGCGAGATAAACCCCAAAATGAAGGCGTCGTGATGATGTCCCCTTTGGTGCAAAGAAACCTGGCCCTCAATGCACCAAATTAGAACCGGAAGAAGTCGCTGCGGGTGACGGTGGCGCCGATGGCGAAGGGCATGCAGGCGATGACCGGATACAGGTAGCGCATGTAAGTCGAGCCGTTGCACGGGCCAATCAGGCACACAGCGAGCACGCCCAACAGCGGCACCCAGATCGCCAGCGCACGCCATGAATGACGACGCAGCAAGTAGACCACCACGGCGATCATGATCCACACATAGGTGGCCGAGCTCATGGTGAGCGAGATAAAGGGAACACGCTGCACCGCCACACGGTACAAATTGATCAGGTGGTCGCACCAGCGCACCACGTTGCTGTCAACCGGATGGAAGTCGAAGTACTTGAGGTTGTCGGGACGCGCCATGATCTCGGCACTACGCGCCGTGCTGTAGACCCAGGCATCGCGCGCGCTCGGATAAAAATAACCGTAGTAGTTATTGATGAGCGCCGAGATATAGCACTCGGGATCCTTCTTAAACATCTGAGCCCATACCTCAAAATAGGCATCGATGTCCTCCTGCGAGGCGTACTCGTTAAAGCAGTTCTTGACGGCATCGGACTTGTCGGGGTTGTAGCGGCGGCCCAGGTTCTCGTACTTGAGCACCCGATCGATCGCAGCGCGCTCCTCATCGGTTACCAAACCGTCGCAGGGCGCCTCCACGATGGTGCCGTCCTCCTTAACCGTGGGGTTGACGCCCGAGTTGAGGCCGTCGTGCTTTTGGACGAAACGAGCCGTCTGCTGGAACGGAATCGAGAGGATTTCGCGCTTGGAACCAGGCGTGATATCGTGCGCCGGCATAAAGACCTTGGTGAAGTACATATTAGAGGCAAGGCAGAGCGCGAGCACCGCGAGAACGCCAACCCAGCGGAAACGCGGGATGGCGCCCGAAGGCGCAGCACCAGTCTGCTTGGCTGCACGACGAGCCACATGCACGTCCAATACGCAAAACGCCGCCGCGATTACGCATGCCGCCAGGGGAAACACCAGGCCTCCGTTGCGCAGGAACGTGGAACCCATGGCGCCCAGAGCGAGCAGCAGCCAGTCGTGGCGCGCAAAGAGCACGGAGGCTTTCTCGCCCGCTCGCTCGACATTGGCATCACGACGGGGCAAGCCACATGCCACGAGCTTGACGGTCTGTACCAGCAGCACCAAGAACGCGTCGGCAAAGAGCACGTCTTTGGTGAGCAACGCCGCGTAGTTAGAGAACATCGGCATAAACGCAAAGAACAGCAGGATCGCACCGCGAACCGGCAGGCTCACGCCCAATTTGCGCAGCGACGAAATGGAATAGGCCATGCAGGCGGCCGTGATGACGAACTGAGCACAGGTATAGATGGCAAGACCCGCGTTAGCGCTGTTGAACAGCGAAAGCCCCAGCTGAACGCACGAGCCGATAATGGCCGTGTGTACTACGGGATGATGCCCGTTGAGCAGCACGTTGGGGTTGAGTAGGCGCAGGTAGTCGCTCGTGCCGTTGGGATAGTTGAACCACTGGCGAATCTGCGCGCCCGTATCTCCCATAAAAAGGCCAGGCAGCGAAGCGATGAGCGTGGGCGCCCAGGCGATCATAAGCACCAGGAAGGGCCCGGCAAAGGGATGGACCGAGAGCACGGCGTGAGTCACACGCCATACGCGGCCAAAGTGCGCTTCGGAAAACGGAATGCGCCGAGAGCTCAGCCAATCTAGACACTCAAAGGCAAGGTAGAAGGCAACGACCGCCAAGAGCATCCAGCCCGCGCCGCCAATCCAGGCGCAGATGATGCGGGCTTTGTCGCCAAGGACAATCTCGGCCGAGTCGGTGAGATCGTAGCTGCGGCCGAACACCATGCAGATGGCGAAGAACAGCGACGGCAGAACGATCGATGGGCGCCAGGTGTCGCCACGGCCAAAGAACACGTAGCGAAACGGTAGCGTGAGCAGGCAGACAAGTGCAAGCAGCATGACCGCGTCGGTATGGCCGGCAAACGAGAGGAGCACCTCGTAGCACACGTACAGCATGCCCGAGGCTTTGGGGTCAATCGCCAAGACTGCGTTGCTCGACACCGGGGCGGGATCGATGGAAAACGCCGTGGTCGCCAACAGCGCGAGCAAAAATGCGATTAGCGTCTGCTTGGCGGGATAGCGCTTAAACCAGACGATGCGGGCAGCGTCGCGCGCAGCCGTTGTGGAGAGATCGGAATCCTTCACAGTCCAAAGAGCCTTTCTAGAAACCTGCCAAAAAGGGACAGGTTTATTTTAGCAGGTTTTATCTGGGGAAACGTTACGGTTCTGTCATCGTTGCCCAGCAAACCACCACAAAGGTGCCTGTCCCCTTTGTGGTGGTTTTGGTGGTTAGGCGTCCAGGTAGACGCGCTGGGGCTGGTTGCGGCGACGGGCGAAAATGATGAGCGCCAGGCCGACGATCACGAGCGGCAAACTCAGCAGCTGGCCCATAGTGATGACGCCGCCCAGCAGATAGCCCAGCTGGGCATCGGGCACGCGCACAAACTCAACGAGAAAGCGGACGATGCCGTACCCCATCACGAACACGCCCATAAACGTGCCCTGGGGCAGCAGCGGCTTTTTGCGGCTGAGCACCTGCAAAATACAGAAGAGCACGACGCCCTCAAGAAACGCCTCGTAGAGCTGGGAGGGATGGCGCGGCATATCGCCCGCGGTGCCGCCAAAGACCACACCCCAAGGTAGATCGGTCGGCTTACCCCACAGCTCACCGTTGACGAAATTGGCACAACGGCCCAGGCACAGGGCCAGCGGGGCGCCGATCACGGCAAGGTCGGCGACGGTCCATGCATCAAGCTTGTACATGCGGCACACGATGATGCCGCCCAAGATGCCGCCCACCAGGCCACCGTGGAAGCTCATGCCGCCCTCGTTGGTGGCAAAGATTTCGAGCGGGTGAGTCCAATAGTAGCCATCGCCGTAAAAGACGACGTAAAACAGGCGCGCGCCGATGATGAGGCCAAAGACCGCGCCGACCACGACGCTCGTCAGGTCATCGATCGTAATGTCGAAGCCCCAACGACGCTGCGTGCGGTACATAACGACCGCCGTGAGCAGAGCGCCGACCACGTAGGCCAGGCCGTACCAGTAGATGGTGATGGGGCCCGCCGAGATCGCGACAGGATCAAGCATATGGTAGAGGTCGTTGAGCATGTCGACCCTCCTACTCCCTACATACAAATGCGGCCGCGGGCCTTGCGCTCGCAGCCGCATATTTGGGCGTAACGTCTATGCGGAGTATGCCGTCCGCAGCTTTCGCAGCTTAGAACGGCGCGTACTCGTCGTACAGGTCCTCGACCTCGCCGGAAGCATTGACCTGCTCAACGCGGGTAACGCCGGGCACATGCTCCTTCAGGATGCGCTCAATACCCATGGACAGGGTCAGCGAGCTCATGGGGCAGCCGGCGCAAGCGCCCTGCAGCTCCAGCTTGACAACGCCCTCGTCGTCGACGCCCACATACTCCATATCACCGCCATCGGCCTGCAGGTTGGGGCGAATCTCTTCAAGAACCTTCTTAAGCAGCTCTTCGTTAACAGCCACAGGGGCTCCTTTCTCACAATAACGCGGGCACGCCCGCGGACAGAAGCTATGTTACTACAGCCATGTACCCGCTCACGAGCCGTCCATGCGCGCAGACGCGACTTTCATGAGTAGTCAATTTGGGACGGGGCTCTTTGAGCTGCGTTCGTCGTCAGATAGCGACAACGCATATTACTGTCGAGCCTGTCCCCCGGTACCAATCTGGACATCGACGATAACCTGGCGGTAGCTGATGCCACAGGAGTCGAGGATGCGGCGGCTGATGCGTCCGTCATCGGTGTCGGCGTACTTGTTGTCCAGGTAGACAACCTCGCCCACGCCCACCTGCGCCAAAATCTTGGCGCAGTCGTGGCACGGGAACAGCGTGACGTAGACCGTGGAACCCTCGAGGTCCTTGAGCGAGCCACGGTAGTTGAGCACGGCGTTTGCCTCGGCATGGACCACGTAGTTGTGCTTGTCCTGCAGCGGGTCGTCGCTCGTACCCCACGGGAAAAAGTCGTCGTTGAGCGCCGAGGGTGTACCGTTGTAGCCCACCGAAAGGATGCGGTGGTTGGTGTTGGCGATGCACGCACCCACCTGCGTGTTGGGGTCCTTGCTGCGGCGCTGCGCGGCGATGGCCACGCTCATAAAGAACTCGTCCCAGCTAATGACGTCCAGGCGCTTGCCTGACGAAGTTTGATGAAGATCGTCCGACATGGCAGACACCTCCGTAATCGCAATAGTTTGACCCATTGTAGCAGGTGAAAGGTGGGGGCGTTTATCCCACCGACTTCCTCGTCCTACACGCGGCGGGGCTTTTGGTTGATGCGGTAGAGCTCGGCGAGACCCCGCAACGTCAGCGCATCGTCGACCGTCAGACTGTGACCGACCAGCGACGCGAGTGCCTCGGCATCGTCGCCGGTAATGACGATGGGCACGCTGCCCTCCCCCGCGGCCTTGGTCGCGCGCATCTCGGCGAGCACCATGTCGAGCATGCCGTCGATGCGGGCCACCTCGCCCAGAACCACGCCCGAGCGCATGGCCTCACGCGTGTTGCGACCAATCACATGCGTTGGCGCCGAAGGCTCAACCTGCGGCAGGCGCGCCGCAGCGGCCGAAAGCGACCGGGCACCGAGCGCCAGACCCGGCGCGATGACGCCGCCCACAAAGGTTCCGCGCGCATCGATGACCTCAATATTGGTCGTAGTGCCCAGGTCGATCACGATGCACGGAGAGCCGTAGACGGCACGGGCCGCCACGGCATCGGCGATGCGGTCGGGGCCGATCTCGGCCGGGTCGTCGTAGTGGACGGGCATGCCAGTCTTGAGGCCCGGCCCCACGGTGAGCACGCGCCCCGTGCAGGTGCGGGAAAGCGCCACTTTCCACGGGCGCTCGAGCGCCGGCACCACGCAACTCAGCACTGCGCCCGCGGGAACGAGCACACCCGGCACGCCCGCATCGGCTGACAGCGCGCCCATGACCTGCGCGAGCCTCATGCGAGCCTCATCGGCCGTGATGCTCGACGGCGTCGTGATCTCGCACGTCGCAAGCGGACATTCCTGCGCCGCAGCCGAATCCTCGGCAAACAGACCAAAGCGAATGAACGTGTTACCCACGTCGACCGTCAATATATATGCGCACCCATTAAGCATCGTCGGCGCTCCTTTCGTCTGCCCAGCAGTATATCGCCTACCTAAACCAGTCATCCCAAAATGACTAGCTTGCGGCTATACTGGTGCGCGGTCGCGCGCGAGCTCACGCGGCGGCCCTTGGTAACCCGACTTCCCGCGCCGTATCCGTAGCGGCGCTCCCGGGGGAAGCGGATATACGCAAAGGAGTTCTATATGAGCAATCCCTCGAACCGCGCCTCGATGCGCGGGCAACTCACGCTGCGCGGCGTCGTCATCGGCGTCCTTGGCTGCGTGATCATCACGGCAAGCTCGGCCTACACCGCCCTCAAGATGGGCGCACTCCCCTGGCCGATCGTCTTCGCTGCCGTCATCTCGCTGTTCTTCCTTAAGCTCATGGGCAACGCCAGTCTCAACGAGGCAAACGTCACCCACACCATCATGTCCGCAGGCGCCATGGTCGCCGGCGGCCTGGCGTTTACCATCCCGGGCGCCTGGATGCTGGGCTATGCCGACCAGATCAGCTGGCTCGACATG
The DNA here is from genome assembly GCA_902478875.1 of uncultured Collinsella sp. Lineage (GTDB taxonomy): Bacteria > Actinomycetota > Coriobacteriia > Coriobacteriales > Coriobacteriaceae > Collinsella. The sequence continues at coordinate 10,214 of CABSMZ010000005.1, read as the reverse complement.
TTTATCGTGGCGCTCGCCGGCACCATCCTGGGCCTGCTGGCCACCGCGCTCATCCACCGTCACTTTATCGTGGACGCCGCGCTTGAGTTCCCCACCGGCAACGCCGCAGCTCAGACCCTGCGCGCGACCGAGGCCGGCGGCAAGACCGGCAAGCAGCTCTTTGGCTCCATGGCCATCGCCGGCATCTACAGCGTGCTGCGCGATGCTCTGGGCATTGTGCCCAGTATGCTGTGCACGCTCAACATCCCTGGCGTGACCTTTGCCATCTACAACTCGCCCATGCTGCTCTCCGTCGGCTTCCTTGTGGGCTTCGCCCCGGTCGCGTTCTGGTTTGCCGGCGCGCTGCTGGGCAATTTTGGCATCATCGTGGGCGGCACCGCTGCCGGTCTGTTTGACGTTATGACCGCACAGGGCATTGTTAAGTCCCTGGGTATGGGCCTCATGATGGGCTTTGGCGTTGCCGTTGTCCTCAAGGACATCTTGCCGCAGGTCGCCGGTATCGTCCGCGGCCTCGCCGCCGACAGCTCCACCGACACCGACGAGCAGTCGCTCATCTCGGGCTCCCTTAAGCTCGACGCCGGCATCATCGGCCTGGGCGCTGCCGCCATCGCCGTGATCGTAGCCATCGCGCTCGACCTTGGTCCCGTCCCGGCTGTCATCGTCACGCTGTTCACCTTTGTCACCACCATCATGAGCGCACAGAGCTGCGGCCAGACGGGCATCGACCCCATGGAGATCTTTGGCCTCATCGTTATGCTCATCGTGGCTGCCTTCGCACAGATCGCTCAGGTCAAGCTGTTCTTTATCGCCGGCATCGTAGCCGTGGCGTGCGGCCTTGCGGGCGACGTCATGAACGACTTTAAGGCCGGCGCCGTGCTGGGCACCAACCCGCGTGCGCAATGGATCGGCCAAGCCATTGGCGGCATCGTGGGCGCCCTGGTCGCCGCAGCCGTCATGGTCGCGCTCGTCACCGCCTATGGCCCGGACGCCTTTGGCCCCGACAAGAGCTTTGTTGCCGCGCAGGCAAGCGTCGTCGCCACCATGGTCTCGGGCATCCCGAGCGTGCCGTGGTTCGTTGGCGGCTTTATCGCCGGCATCGTCATGTACTGGCTCGGCATTCCGGCCATGATGATCGGCCTGGGCGTGTACCTGCCGTTCTACATGTCACTCACGGCATTCCTGGGCTCCTGCGTCAAGCTCGCCTACGACAAGTGGTCCGCCCACCGCGACGCCACCGCTGGTCTTTCTGACGAGGAGAGGGCTGCCAAGGACGCCGCCTTCCAGGAGCAGGGCCTGGTTGTCGCCAGCGGCCTGCTCGGCGGCGAGTCCATCGTCGGCGTTATCCTGGCGTTTGTCTCCGTGGGTCTGAGCCTGCTGGGCTAAGTCGAGCAGCTGCTCGACAGCAACCATATTGCCTACGATTTGCCCGGTCGGTAGCTTTCGCGGCTACCGACCGGGCTTTTTGATATCGAAACAAAGAAAGGCCAGCGCGCTGCGTTTAACAGCGCGCCGGCCTTATCGGTTAAGCCATCGAAGCGCTCCTGCTATGAACCGAAGTTCGTTGCAGAATCTACGCTCGAAACGCTACATCTGCTTGCGACGACGATCGCCCAGCGTCACGCCCGCAGCCACGAGCGTAATACCGCCGATAACGAAGACCTCGCCCGCAAGCGCGGAGTCATCACCGGTCTGGGCGAGCGCGGCAGGCGCAGCCTGTTTCTTGGCAACGGGGGCCTTTGCAGCAGCCTGCGCAACCTGAGGCTTGGCCTGCGGCTCGGCCTTGGGATGATACTTGTCGTACTCGGCCTGAGCGGCAGCCAAGGCATCCTTGGCATCTCCGAGCTCGGCCAGTGCAGCGGCATAGGCGTCGTTGGCGTCGGACAGCTTGGCATCGGCATCGCTCAGGGCAGCCTTGAGACCAGCGGCAGCATCGACAGCAGCCTTATAGCGAGCGTAGGCAGCGTTCAGCTTGACCAGCTTCTCGTTGCCCGTCGTGCCCGCGGCAAGGGATGCCTTGTGGTCGACAGCCTCAAGATCGGCCTTGAGTGCCTCATCGCTGGCAAGCTCAGCCTTGGCCTTGACGATCTCGAAGTTCGCATCGACGACGGCTTCGTTGGCGGCCTCGAGCTGCTTCTGGGCATCGGCGACGCCGGCGACGGCGGCTTCATAGGCGACCTTGGCGTCGTCGACCGCCTTCTGAGCGCCGGCGAAGCGCTCGAAGGCCTTGTTTGCGCCGGTCAGCTCGCCCTCGGCAGCCTTGGCCTTGGCCTGTGCGTCGGACACAGCCTGCGCCTTGGCGGCAACCGCCTGCTTGGCGTCCGAAAGAGCAGTCGCGGCCTGGACATCTGCGGCCTGGGCCTTGTCTACACCAGCCTGGGCGGCATCGTCGGCCTTCTTTGCCTCGTCAAGCGAGCCCTGCTTATTCGCAAGGTCCGCCTGGGCGGCATCGCGCTTGGCGGCAAGGTCCTTGACCGAAGCCGTGGCATTGTCATACGCCTCGTTGGCCTTATCGGACTTTGTCTTGGCGGTATCGCGGACGCTGCGAGCCTTCGCCTTGCGAGCAGCGGCCTCGTCAGCCTTCGTCTTGCTGTCAGCAAGCGTGGCGTTTGCCTTATCGAGAGCTGCCTGGGCAGTAGCGGCCTTGCTCTTGGCGGCATCGAGGTTCTGCTTGAGGGACTCGATGTCAATTCCGCCGAGCGCGTCCTTCGCGGCGTCGTATACCGTCTTCGCGGCGGCGGTGCCGGACTTAGCCTTCTCGTACTCGCCCTTGGCGGTGTTCACGTTCGTGTCTGCCGCGGTATAGGCGTCATGTGCCGCATCCTGCTTATTTACAGCTGCGAAGTAAGCTTCCTTGGTAGTACCGAAGTTCTTCTGCGCCTCTGCCAGCTTATTCTGAAGCTGCTTCAGCTGCTCCTTCTGCTCCTGAGTGCCGCCTGCATTGTAAGCGGAATCGATGTAGTCGGTGACGAGCTTCTTGAACTCGGAGACAGTGAAATCCTTCTGCCCCGTGCTTCCACTATAGTCGAAAATGGTTACCTCGGAATCGGTGTTCTTACCGCTACCGGTTGCGATGCCGATAGCCTTCGCGCCGGCATCGATGATGTTGAGATAGTGTCCGCACTCATGGTAGATGCTGTTGTAGTGCTGGTAGATATAGTAGGAATCATATCGGTGGCTACCGAGCTCGTCGCCATACTGCGCGACGTACTTATCGAATGCCTCCTTCTCCTGGGTATAGAGACCGGTATATGGCCAACCGAGGGTATCCTCTGTTTCGCCTCCGGTGTATGCTCCGCCGCCGCCTGCAAGGTTCTCACCTTGATCGAAATAGCAGTTCGAGTGTCCCCAGATGTTCGATGAATATGATGCATTGAGGGCGGCTGCCGCAGTCATGCGGAGGCTGACGCTGAGCTCCGACTGGCCGTTCGCCTTGCGGAGGTTGTTCTGGGTGTCGAGATATGTCAGGGCGTTGCGCATCTGCTCCAGGGAAAGCGGATTGGTGTCGCGAGACATGTCCTGATCGACGTACTGGTCATACCATTCAGCCTTGTCATCGGTACCGGTCAGCATCGATACGGCGTCCTAGGCGTTCTTCTTCTGCGTTGCTGTGAACTGGCTGCCGCCGATGATGTAGTTCATGAAGCCGAACATACCCTGACTGATGACATTCTGGTCAACGGTCATGTTGGACTTGAGGTCAGCAATCTGCTGCTCAAGAGCCTCAACCTGGACATTAGCAGCGTCATAGGCCTTTTCCGCGGCGTTCGAAGCAGCGCAGGCTGCCTCCCACTCGCTGCGCTTCTGCTTGCGAACTTCGACAAGCTTATCGTACGCGGTCTTCTTGTCTGCTTCGGTCTGCTGTGCCTTCTCGTATGCGGCCTTGGCGGCGTCACGCTTACTGGCCGCGTCCTTGTACTCCTTGTTTGCCGCATCGTATGCAGACTGGGCAGATGCCACAGCAGCGTTGGCGGCGTTGGCCTTCTCCTGCGCGGCAGCGACGGCAGCCTGGGCGGCCTGCAGATTTGTCTGTGCGGTGGCGTCGGCATCCGTCGCGGCATTGAGCTCCGTCTGCGCGGTCTTGAGCTCACCAGCAGCAGCGATCTTGGCGGCCTCAAGCGCACTCAGGTCAACACCCGTACCCGAGACGGCGGCATCGAGCGCGGCCTGCGCCTGGTTGAACTTCTGCTGGGCGTTATCGCGCGCGGTGGTCGCAGCTGCGAGGGCAGCGGCAGTCTCCTGCTTCTTGGCCTGGGCAGTCGTCAAAGCTGCCTCGGTATTCTGCTTTTCCTGCTGGGCGCTAGCCTCGGCAGCCTTGGCCTGGTCCAGATTGGCCTGTGCAGTAGTAACGGCCTTATTGGCGTCATCGAGCTTTGTCTGCGCGTCCTCGACGGCCTTCTTGGCGGCCTCGTACTCGTCCATACCCATGGCCTCGAGCTTGGCTTGGGCATCATCGAGGGCCTTCTTGGCCTCATCCTGCTTTGCCTTGGCGTCCTTGAGCGCCTGGGTCTTATCCTCGACACTCTTGTTGGCTTGATCGAGCTGATCGTTCAGGTCGCCCAGCTTCTTCTGCTGCTGCTCGGTCTTTTCGACGGCGGCTTTGAGCTCGTCAATCTTCTCCTGGAGCGCGGCGACTTCTGCTGCGTTCTGCTCGATTTCGTTGTCGCTCACAGCCTGCGAGGCCTGATTCTTTTGCTGCTGCGCCTGCTTTTGAGACTGGCCCGCCGCGTCGGCCTTCTTCTGGGCGGCATCGTAGGCGGCCTGAGCGTCCTTGAGCTGCCTTGCCGACTCCTCGGCCAGCTGGGCAGCCGTCTTTACGACCGCTTGGTTACCGGCGGCAACGGTATTCTCTACAGAACTACCCCCCCCCTGAACAGAATCGCCGTTATCGGTTGACGGTGCGGCGATTGCCGCCAGCGGCGACATGAGCGGCTGAGCGATGAGGCCCGCCGTCAAAACGGTTGCGACGGCGCGGTTGGCAACGCCCTTGACGTTGACGGCCTTGGCCCGAGGCTCAAAGTGTTGTGGACTGTAGTTTGCCATGGCTTTCTCCCTTTGACACGGATGTATCCATACGTATCAAACGGTAGCTGTCGATTTTTGAATTCTGTTGCACAACATTGGCGACCAACGTATTTTTGAAATTCACGCTCTCGTGCTTCACAGTTTCGTCACATTTGAAGGAGCTGGTGCATCATATTCTCGCGGGATGGAATTGAGCCTGTGATTTGCATTTGCTCCCGCGTCATCCGCCCTATCGGATTCCGCATCCAACAGACACCCCGCCCGCCACGGTGTAGAGTTAGGACAACGGGCGCGTTGCGCGGACCGCGCTGGAACGAGGTGGACATGGAACTCGACAAACAACAGATCAAGCGACTACGCGAACGCCATCACCGGCGCCACGGCATCCGCCCCGCCCATAGCGAGGCCATGGAGAACGCCACCCGCTTCCTAAAGCGCGCATTCAACATTCGCGAGGGTCGCGCGCCCTACCACGTAATCCGCAAGCGCTTTGTAAACGGGGCACGCCTGACCGGCTCTCACCTGTGCATCCTCATCATCGCCATGCTCATCGCGAGCATCGGCCTCGATATCGACTCGGACATCGCCATCGTGGGCGCCATGCTCATCTGCCCGCTTATGGGATCGGTCCTTGCCATGGCATATGGCATCGCCACGCTCGACCGTGAGATTACCGTCGAAGCCGTCGCGGGCTTGGCTCTACAGATGGTCTTTTGCCTGGTCACGTCCACGTTGTACTTTAAGCTCTCGCTCCTTGGCACCACCACGGCGGCCATCATCGACAACTCGACACCCACCGTCTGGGACCTTACCGTCGCGCTCGCGGGCGGCTTTTCAGGCGGGCTGGGCAACTCGCGCGACCAGGAACCCGCCACGCTCATCGCCGGCGTGGCCGTGGCGACCGCGCTCATGCCGCCCCTGTGCGCGGCGGGCTATGGCATCGCCATTGCAAGCGGGTCGCTGTTTCTCTCGGCGCTCTACGAGTTTGGCATCAACGTCGTCTTTATCGCGCTGGCCGCCGAAGCCGTATTGCTTCTTTTGCGCGTGCCGCTCAAGCGTGACCTCAACGGCGACGGCATTGTGACCGCCGAGGAAAATGCCGAGGTCAACGAGCTGTCACTCAAAGTGCGCCGCCGCATCATCGTGGGAACGGTCATCTTTGCCATCCCCTGCATCGTTATGACCGCGGGGTCTATTGGCTCGGCGCAGGCCGGCGTGCAGGACGGCTACGGCGTCACCGAAACCACGCGCGAGCTTGCCGCGGTACTGCCAGGCTTTAAGGATTACACCGTCGCCGTCGAAACCTCGGCCACCGAAGGCGCCGAGGAAGGCATCGTCGAGCGCGAGGTTGTCGCCCACGTGACGACAAGCGAGGCGCTCGGGGCGCACGACCGCCACATCGCCCGCAAGCTCATAGACCTCAACGTACCCGAACTCGATCGCGTGGAGTTCGATGTGAAGTGATGCAGAGCGCGGGATGAATGCTCGCACGGACGCAAGTTACGACGAGGCGCAGGCGCGATACGGACACGAGCAAATAGCGGGGTGCAGTTCACACCCGCGCCCCGCTCGCTTTTTTATTGCCGTGAATCAACTGTCCGAATCGACCTCGCCAGACTCCACCGTAAACGCCGGATCGGTGCTCACAAGATAAAATCGGGTCACCTTAGTATTTCTAATTAGGTAAATCTGCCCTTGATTGCGTCGGCGCGATATATATGCAACGTGAACCGTGCCGAATTCTTCGCCGTTTTCCTTCTTTAATACCAGGATATTGGGATCGTCCGTACGCTTAAACTGCCCGTCAACGCAGCTGCCGTCTTTGTCGACCAGTTGCCACCGATGGTTATCCTCTTCAAGAAAGGCCAGGGTTTCCAGACTCGTCTTGTCGTCCCGATAGTAACCGTCAATGGCAAACCCTTCGGAAGCGCATTCCCGCATATAGGACGTTTCTCGGCTTATAGCAAACAGCCCTGTAACGCCCAGGAGCACAGCCAAGCAGACCACTGCAAGGGTTATCGAAATAGCACGGCGACCCATGTTAGCCCAACCGATAGTTGTTTAACGGAGCACGAAACATACCTGGAACCTCCGATATCAGGGGGAACGTCGCCAGCAGGCTGGCGACAACTATATGTTTCTGATATCAAACCATATGGCTGCTACTCGCGGAGGGGGCATCGGCGAACGGCGTGTTTTCATACTCCATTGGTCAAACCTAAGCGCGGCCCTACAGCTCGTACTTGTACACACGGTAGATGTACTTTTCGGCTTCCATCTCGTAGGTGGCGATGGCCAGACCGTAGCGGTCGTCTCGTCGTTTGGCAGATAGGTCACACCGTGCTGGCCTGCGTTGAGCGAAAAATCGCCTTGGGCCTGCAGCAACTTGTCCTCAAAGCCCGAACCGGCCCAAAAATCGGACAAGCCCACGGAAGGCTGTAGCAAGGTCATTTACGCAACATATGTCCAGAAAAAGCGGGTGGTAGCCGGTGCAGCCACCACCCGTTTGTCTCATATCTAGCCCATAGCAGGCAAACTACTTCTTAATGCCGCGTCCCAGGCGCTTGGCGACCGATGCAACGGCCTCCTCACTGGCCGGCCCGCAGCTCACGCAGCCGTCATGGGCACGCATCTGGCCGGTGACCTCGTCCATCGCGAGCGGCGCCACCTTCTCGAGCTTAAAGCCCTTACCGGCGCGCATGTTTTCCTTGGCCACGCTGATCATGAGCTTAATGCGGTTGAGCTGGTTGACCTCAGACGCACCGGGGTCGTAGTCCACCGCAACGATGTTGCTCTCGGGATGTTGACGGCGCAGCTCCTTGATCACGGCCTTGCCCACCACATGGTTGGGCAGGCACGCGAAGGGCTGCGTACAGATAATGTTGGGCGCACCGTGGTCAATCAGATCGAGCATCTCGGCCGTGAGCAACCAGCCCTCGCCCATGTTGTTGCACACCGAAAGCACCGTACGGGCCTTGTCCGCCATGGTGCCGATGCGCTCGGGCGCCTCAAAGCGGCGGGACTTTTCGAGCATCTCCTCCACCGGCGTACGCATCCAGTCCACAAGTTTGATGAGCGCCTGCATACCAGCGCGCGTGGTAGCAGAGCTTCCCAGCTCGTCCTTCTGCAGCTCGGCGTTGCTCATGGAGTACAGGAAGAAGTCGAGCAGGCCCGGTACCACGGCCTCGCAGCCCTCGCGCTCGATAACGTCGACCACGTGGTTGTTGGCCGTGGGGTGGAACTTGACCAAGATCTCGCCGACCACGCCCACGCGCGGCTTGGTGCCCTCGCCCACAAGCGGCATAGTGTCGAACGCGCGGATGGCCTCGCGGCACAGCTTGGTGTAGTTATGCCTGTTGAACTTGGGCGCCAGTTTGCGGGCGCGCGCCATGTACTCCTCGTAGAGCGCGTTGGCGGCGCCGGTCGTGGCCTCGTACGGGCGGCAACGATAGAGCATCTGCATCATCACGTCGCCAAAGAGCACCGCGTAGACTGCCTGCTTAAGCAGCGCCGGCGTAATCTTAAAGCCAGGGTTGTCCTCGCCGAGCGCCACGGCCGAAAGCGAGATCACCGGAATCTCGGGGTGGCCGCTCTCGCGCAGTGCCTTGCGGATGAGCGCGATGTAGTTGGTGGCACGGCAGCCGCCGCCGGTCTGGCTGATAACCACGGCCGTCTTGGACAGGTCGTACCGACCGCTCTCGATGGCCTCCATAATCTGGCCGGTCACCAAAATGGACGGATAGCAAATGTCATTGTTCACATAGCGCAGGCCGGCCTCGACGGCGTCGTGATCGGTCGAGGGCAGCAGCTCCAAGTTGTAGCCGGCACCGCGGAACACCTCTTTGACCAGGTCAAAGTGGATCGGCGCCATCTGCGGGCACAGAATAGTATAGCCCTCCTCGCGCATCTGCTCGGTAAAGGGCACCTTTGGCCACGCGGTCGATGCGCTCTCACGCTGCGCTTCGAACGTGTACTTGCGGCTCGCGAACGCGGGGGCATCCGTGGAGGGCGACACCGGCGCGGCATCGCCCTGCTCGTAGGCCTCGCCCGCGGCCGTGGCATCGGCCAGGCGCTCGGCCTCCTGGTCCTTGAGCGCTGCCATGAGCGAGCGGATGCGGATGCGCGCGGCGCCCAGGTTGGACACCTCGTCGATCTTGAGCACGGTGTAGATCTTGCCGCTGGCCTCCAGAATCTCCTGCACCTGGTCGGTAGTCAGGGCATCGAGACCACAGCCGAAGGAGTTGAGCTGGATCAGATCCAGGTCGTTGCGCATCGTCACAAAACGGGCGACGGCGTACAGGCGGCTGTGGTACATCCACTGGTCGACGACGCGGATGGGACGCTCGGGCTTCACCAGGTGCGCGAGCGAATCCTCGGTAAAGACCGCAAAGCCAAAGCTCGAGATAAGCTCAGGCAGGGCGTGGTTGATCTCGGGATCGTTATGGTAAGGGCGACCGGCGAGCACGATGCCGTGGCCACCGTGGTCCTCGACCCACTTAAGGGCCTCCTCGCCCATGGTCTGGATGTCCTCGTGGAAGCGCGCATCGGCCTCAAAGGCGGCGTTGACGGCGGCATCGATCTCGGAGCGCGTGATCTTGGGACCGCGCACGCGACCGCGACCGGCCTCAGCATCGGCCACGCGGTCGACGGCGAGCACCTGGTACAGACGGCGCTTGAGCTCGGTCTTGTCGTGATAGGGCACAAACGGATACAGGAACTCGATGTTCTGCTCGCGAATCTCGTCGATGTTGAGTGCCAACGCCGTGGGGTAGCTCATGACGATGGGGCAGTTGTAGCAGTTACCGGCGGTCGGATCCTCCTTGCGCTCCCAGCGCACGCACGGCATCCAGATAAAGTCGACGTCACGGTCGATAAGGTTCATCACGTGGCCGTGGCTCATCTTGGCCGGATAGCACACGCTCTCGGACGGCATGGACTCGATGCCCGCCTGGTAGGTCTTTTTGCTCGACTGGTCGGACAGCTGCACGCTAAAGCCCAGGCGTGTAAAGAACGCGTGCCAGAAGGGGTAGTTCTCGTACATGTTGAGTGCGCGCGGGATACCCACGGTGCCGCGCGGGGCCTCGTCGGGACTCAGGACCTCGCGGTTAAAGAGCAGCTCGTTTTTCTTTTTGAAGAGGTTGGGGGCTGTCTCTTATACACATCTCCGAGCCCACGAGACCGTACTAGATCTC